>JAITHQ010000126.1 GCA_031279925.1 Treponema sp.
AATGTGGGCGCCTCATCAATACTCATTGCCAACGATGAGGTTATGCAGAACGAGATGGGCAGGATGGCCATTAAAATGGCAAAACCCGCGGGCGTCAATCTTGCGGTTCGTGACATTGATGGGGCGGCGGAATTGTTAAATAACCCCAAAAGCGCCGAAATTACCATTTTCGTGATTGTCCGCACAATTGACGATGCGCTCCGCCTGGTTCAAAAGACCAGTGCGATAAAATTTGTAAACATAGGCGGAATAAAAAAGAAAGAGGGAAGCAGGCTGGTAGCTCCGGCGGTTTTTGTTAACAGGGATGATATGGATGCCCTGGGCAAGCTGGATAAATTCGTTGATCAGATTGAATTTCGCATGCTCCCTTCAGATTCACCCAAAGCGTGGAATACCATTTTATAGACAGGAGGTAAATAAATGTCTATTTTTCAATCGGGTATTATTGCGTTGATTACATGGATAATCAGCAGCGGCGAAGCATGGCTGGCTTATCCAATGATCAACCAGCCGCTGGTACTTTGTCCCATTGTGGGCTTTGTTATGGGGGATGTCCAAACCGGAATAATAGCCGGGGCGACATTACAGCTGGTGTTCCTTGGGGTCATGGCCATAGGCGGGACCCTGCCTCCTGACAGTACCCTCGGATCGGTAATCGGCACCGCCTTTGCCATCAGTATGGGCCAGTCCGTAGAAGTAGCACTGGGATTTGCCGTTCCGGTCGCCATGGTGGGTTCGTCATTTACGTTTCTCGGTTATCTTATCCGCGGTTTGTTTAACCCCCTGGTGGAACGGTATTGTGCGGCCGGTGATGATAAAAAACTGGAAAAACTGCATCTTGCCCTTACCTTCCTGCCGGATCTTCCCAAGAACATCGTGCTTTTTGCGGCCCTTGCTTTTGGTTCCGGTATCGCCGGAAAACTCGTAAACATGATTCCCCAAACTTTTATTGACGGGCTGGATTACGCCAGCAATCTAATGCCTGCCGTCGGTATCGCGCTTCTGCTGCGGATGATGTGGAGCAAGAAGATGGCGGTGTATTTCTTTTCGGGTTTTTTGTTGATGGCCTTTTTCAAGATACCGATTATAGCCATCGCCTGTACCGGACTGGCCATTGCGGTCATGCTGTATTTTGAAAACTGGGACAAGGCTAAACAAACCGCTGCGGCCAGCAATTCCGCCGCAAACGAGGCAGAGGAGGAACTGTTCAATGATTAAGGAAAAATTCAAGCTCAGTGACGATGAAAACAAAATGTTAAAATCGGTTTTTCGCAGAACCCTTACGTTAAGCGGGACCTATAACTATGAACGAATGCAGGGTCTTGGGTATGTATTTTCCATGATACCCGTCATTAACCGGTTTTACACGACAAAAGAACAGCGTATAGAGGCTTATAAACGCCACTTTGAGCTGTTTAATACCACGCCGACCATGGGCGGGTTTATCACCGGTCTTTCCGCCGCCATGGAAAAAGAAGCCAGCAAAGATGAAAAATTTGACACCACCACCATCAACGCCGTCAAGGTAAGTTTGATGGGACCCTTTGCCGGTATTGGGGATACGATCTTCTGGGCCGCTCTCCGGATCATATCCCTGGGCATCGGTATTTCCCTTTGCCGTGTGGGGAACCCGCTGGGTATCCTGCTGCATTTGTTAATATTTAACGCCATTGCCCACATTCCCCGTTACTACGGCGTATTTTACGGTTACGGGCTGGGAAGCAATTTTATTCAGAATGCCATCAAAGAAGGCACTTTGGGGCATCTTACCAAGGCGGCGGGAATTGTGGGGCTTATAACAGTCGGCGCCATGACGTGCCAAATGGTGGGATTTAATGTTGCATGGATTCCTGATATTGCGGGTACGCCGCTGAATGTACAGGAAACCCTGGATTCTATATTTCCCTATCTTTTGCCCCTGCTCTTGACTTTTGGGTGTTTCAAACTGGTTGCCAGGGGAATAAAACCCATTTTGATAATGCTGGGCCTTATGGTTGTGGGCGTACTGGGTAAATACGCCGGTGTCTTTTAAAATACCGTAACGATCACATCCGGCCATTGTGGAACGGTTTTTGCAATGGCCGGTTGTTTTATCTGGAGGCCGGAATGGTAACGTTGCTGGATTGTATTGAACGGGTTCCGTCAATCATGGAAACGATCCTTGCCACGAGGAAAGAGAATTTCAGTTCCCTTTTTGATTCTCTTGGCGGGGACATTGAAACTCTGGACGAAATAGTACTGGCCGGTTCCGGTACTTCCAACACTTCAGCCCTGACTTCAAGAATTTTTTTGGAAAAAGCCTCCGGCCTTAAAACAACAGTGGCTTATCCAAACGATTTTTGTTATAACACTTTCTGTTATAATCCCAGGGCTTTGTACATTTTTACCTCCCAGACAGGCAATTCCATCGTCGCCCGGCAGGCCCAAAAAATGATGCGTGAAAGGGGACTGCATACCCTTAGCATCACCGAATCTCCCGATACGCCGATTGCCAGGGAATCTGCGGTACATGCGGATATGTGCTGCGGAAAAGAAGAATATCCTACCAGGGTTATCGGCTATTGCGCTTCGGTCTTTATACACATGATTTTGGGAATGGAAATAGGACTGCGCAGGGGAACCCTGTCCTGTTCCGGTTACGATGAATATACCGCCTGTGCACAGGCGGTTCCCGGCAGCCACCGGAACATTACCAAAGACGCAATGCAGTGGTTTGATACGGTAAAGCGGCAACTGTTTCGCAGCCGCTGCATTTTGTTTACCGGCCCCGATGCGTTACAGGGGGTGGCCCAGGAAGGGGCGGTTAAAATCTGGGAAATTCCACAAATAATTTCCGCGGGATATGAACTTGAAGAAGGATTACACGGTCCCAATTACGGATACAATCATAATCATTGTGTGGTGGTTTTAAACCACGGTGGACGGGACAGCGATAAAGCGCTGGCGTTGGCACGCTGGATGAAAGATGTTTATCATAACGGCCTTGTTATCGGAAACCCCGTGGTCGATGATAAGGATTTTTCGATCAACCTCGTGGGGTGCGATTTTGACTGTCTGGAAATCGCTCCGGTTATACAAATAATCGCCTACCGGCTTGCCCTTGATGGCGGCCGCGATTTATTCGCCCCCAATGACAACAGCGTTATGGAACGTTACTTCAAAACCCATCAGGAAGAATCACAAAAATAGAAAACCTTCAGGGGGAAACGTGAACCGGGATATAGGTTTTGGCATGGTTGGGTTCGGCATGATTGGGCGTACCCATCTTGCGGCAATACTGGCAAACAAGGCTCTTCATGAAGGGAGCGTCAATGCCTATCCCCGGGGGCTCTGCACCCGGCGGCCTGAGCTTTGCGGGGATTTGCCTTTTGAAAAGATCTACGCCAATCCCGAAGAACTGACCGCCGATCCCTTGATAAAAGTGGTCGATATTTGTACTCCCAATAATCTTCACGCTCCTGCGGCAACGGCGGCTATCAAGGCGGGAAAATGCGTATATGTGGAAAAACCGCTCAGTAATGATTTGGAAGAGGCGGAAGAGCTTAACCGGCTGGTTCAAAAAACGGGAATTCCCAATCAATGTGCCCTGACAATCCGGTTTCGTCCCCATGTTAACCGTATGAAAGATTTACTTTTGGACGGAGCCATAGGTGATGTCATTCATTTCCGTACTTGTTTTTTTCATGGCTCTTACCTTGATCCCAACAGGCTTATGAGCTGGCGGCAGGATTTGGCGGTCAGCGGCGGCGGCGCGGTGATGGATCTTGGCATTCATATTCTGGATTTGATCGGGTACTTTTTGGGTGATGTCTACCGTCTCCGGGCTGTTTCCCGAATTGTACATAAAGTCCGGTATCAGGATAATGAACAAAAGTTCCCTTGCGTGAATGAAACCGATGAATATCTGGGGGCCTTTCTGGAGATGAAGAACGGCGGCACGGGTGTCATGGAAACGTCCCGCATTAGTTCATCCGCACTTTGTAATGAAGTTTTTGAAGTGTTTGGAACAAAAGGAAGTCTTGCGCTGGATTTTGAAGGCCCGGGAAGCCTTCGTTTAAATCCGGCAAAGGGAACAGGAACGGTTCTTGTGGGTGAACAGACAGGTTCCTTTGAAAAAGCCCTGGCTCCTTTGCTGCCTCCGGCCCGGCAAAGCCTGGGACCTTTTATGGATGCCCATGCGGCGGCTGTAAAAAATATCGCAAACTGGAGCGCCGGAGAAAAACCTTTTACCGGAAC
>JAITHQ010000137.1 GCA_031279925.1 Treponema sp.
CCTGTGCCAGAGAGCGGCGGCTTTTTTTATGCCTGCGCCGGGGGTTATACCTCACCCTCCGCGCTTAATATTTTTCACGTGGTTATTTGGGGGGGGGTTGGGGGGGGTGCAACCCCCGCATGGGGGGCAGCGGAAGACATGCCGCCAGAGGCGGCAGGGCTGGAGCGAGGGGGGCTTGCCCCCCCTTCTCTTTGGTAAGGTCTTGACAGCGGATACTACCCCCCTGCCGCGGACAAGCGCCGCACATGGATGAGCTGTTTTCGGCACAAAACGCATCGTCTGCTTCGGGAAACCAGGGGGGGCAAAGCCCGCTTGCCGACCGTATGCGGCCCCGCGTGCTGGAAGACGTTATCGGCCAGGACCACATTGTCGGCCCCGGCAGGCTCCTAAGGCGGGCCATTCAGGCGGACCGGCTTTCTTCGGTAATTTTTTACGGTCCGCCGGGTACCGGTAAAACAAGTCTTGCCCGCGTTATCGCAAACACTACCAGGGCCTCTTTTGAAAGCCTTAACGCGGTGCTTTCCGGGGTAAAGGACATACGCGAGGCCATTGACCGCGCCGACGGGCGTTACCGTTTGTACAGCAAGCGTACGATTCTTTTTGTTGACGAGGTCCACCGCTGGAACAAGGCCCAGCAGGACGCCCTGCTTCCCTGGGTGGAAAACGGTACGGTGATTCTGGTGGGGGCAACTACAGAGAATCCTTTTTTCGAGGTGAACCGCGCCCTTGTAAGCCGCAGCCGTGTTTTTCAGCTAAAACCCTTAAGCTCCGGTGACCTTATGGAAACCGCCCGCCGGACCATAGCCGACAGGGAACGGGGTTACGGTAAATGGCGCATAAGGTTTGAGGATGGGGCGCTTGAACATCTGGTAGAAGTGGCCGGCGGTGATGCGCGGAGTCTGCTTAACGCGCTGGAGCTGTCCATTGAAACCAGCCCTGCTTCCTGGCCGCCGCCTGATGGAGCGGAATTTTTTGTCTCTATGGAGGCCGCCGAGGAAAGTATTCAGCGGCGGGCCGTTCTTTACGACCGTGACGGCGATTACCATTTTGATACGATCAGCGCTTTTATAAAAAGCGTCCGGGGCGGCGATCCCGACGCCGCCCTGTACTGGCTGGCGAAGATGGTCCGCGCCGGCGAAGATCCCAGTTTTATTTTTCGCAGAATGATTATTCTTGCCAGCGAGGATGTGGGCCTTGCCGATCCTTACGCTTTGCAGGTGGTTATTTCCTGCGCCGAGGCCTTTGACCGCATTGGTTTTCCTGAAGGAAATTTTCCCCTGGCCCACGCCTGTCTGTACCTTGCCACCGCGCCCAAATCAAATACCGCCCTGGCTTTTTTTGACGCGTTAAAGGCTGTTGACAAGGAAGACGCCGAGGTTCCCAACCATTTACGGGATCCAAGCCGGGACGCCGAAAGTTTTGGCCACGGCGAGGGTTACGTGTATCCCCACGCTTACCGCGATCACTGGGCCGCCCAGCAGTACCTTCCTACAGCGCTGCGGGGCCGGGCCTTTTACATTCCGTCTTTGATGGGCTACGAGGGCAAAATCCGTGAGGAAGTGCTGCGCAAGCGGGAACTGCAGGCCGCCATTGTCCTGGGTGACGGGGCCGGAAGCGCATCCGGCGAGCTGCTTACCTGGTCGGCGGCGGCCAAGGGGCGGGAAGGCTGGTTCAAGCGGCTGGAATCCGGCAGAAGCCGTCTTTTGCTTTCCGACCGGAATGTTATTTTTCAGGCGGCTTCCCCTGCCCGTCACAGCCGCCTGCTTATTCCCCTGGCGGATGACGGCCTTCTTTTGTGGGAAAGCCTTCGCCGCTGCCCGGAGGGGCTTTCGGCGGCTGTGGCAAGCAGTAACCTGGCCCGCGAAGCCCTGTTCCGCTATGCCGCCGCCCTGGACGAAACGGATAAACCCGAAATTGCCGTTCTGGAAGAGGAAATCCTTCCCTCTGCGGAACAGGCCGCCGAATGGTTCTCCAGTGAACGCTTTGATTGTATCCTGCTGCGGGAACCCTGGCGGCGCGGATTTGGGCAGGCGGCTTCTCCCCAGGCTGCCTTTGCCCGGCTTGCGGCGTTTGCAAAACCGCTGCTTGCAGACGGCGGCGGCGTTTTTTTGCTCTGTTCGCCTCCCCGTTTGGGCGAGCGTATTTCCCGAATCCTGTTGGAAGAATGCAACGCGCCTGCAGAACTTGCCCTTGCCATGCGCCACGCCGAAGACGCTTTTTTTTCCGGTTCCGGCGAAGGCAAGGCCGCCGATCCCTGGACCTGGGACGCTGAAACTTTGCAGCAAGCCTTTGAGGGGCAGGGTTTTACCATTCAATTTGAAACGCTTGAACAAAAGGAAGAACGGCTTATCGGAGAAAACGATATTGAAGCCTGGTTTGCCATAAAAAAATCCCGCTGGGGGGCGTTTATGGGAAAAAGTCTTGCAAAAAATGAATTTGAACAGGCGGAAGCGCTGCTGCGCCAGCAGATAAAAAAGGGGCCTCTGCTATGGAAATGGAAAAGCCTGCTTTTTTGCGCCCGGTAGCTTGCAAGCCCCCATTCCCCGCCTAATTACCGCTTTAAAAACACGTGGCTGGTTTCCGCGCCGTTCAGGTTGTCGTAGTATACGTTGGTAAAATCCCAGCGGTTCCATAGGGCAAAGAAACTCCGTGAACGCAAGAGGGAGATCGCCGGGCACTGCTCCAGAATAATCGTCTGAAATTCATCCCAAATGGCCTGCGCTTTTTCCCGGTCAATGGTGTAACAGCCTTCGTTGTAGAGGTAGTCGACACGGGCCTCCCATTCGGTGGCTGGCTGCGTCTGGTTGGGATTCCAAAAATGCAGGTTCCCCGAAGAAGGCCACACATTACTCCCCTGGCTGGGGAAAATATTCGCGCCGGAAAGCCCTATCAGCATGGAGTCCCATTCAAACGTGGTAAAAAGCTGCTCCACCTGTTTCTGGAAATCGAGGATTCTGATATTGACAATAATTCCCATTTTGGAAAGCTCGTCCCGGATAATCGAAGCGATGTCGCTGTTAATCGTGCTATCGGAACGGATGGTCAGGTCGAATTCCACGGGCCGGTTAGCGCTGTCCCGCATGATCCCTTTACGATCCCGTTTGACGCCGATAGAAGCCAACAGCGTTTCCGCACGTTCCTGGTTGTACAGGTACTGAAAAGAAATGGCTGGGTTATAGTAGGGATTCGGTTCAGGAAAGAAACCGGATTTTGGCTCGGCAAGGCCCCGGTATACCTGGGCGATGATCCGGTCGCGGTTAAGAAGGCAGCTCATGGCCTGGCGAAATTCCTTATGGGTAAACCATTCGTATTGGGGCTTGTCTTTATTTTTGGGGTTTTGGTTGAATGTCCAGTAGGCCGCACTGAGCGATCCTTCGGCGCTGAACACCGTGTAGCCCTCGCCGCCGCGCAGAACCAGTTCGTCCAGGTCTTCGGGCCTAAGGCTGTACGATTCAGTCTGGCCTTCCTTGAACAGCAAGAGCTGGGTGTTTTCATCGGCGATGATACGGACAATGTGTTCTTGAACGTATGGGATAGAAAGGCCGTTTGCGTCTTTTCGCCAATAGCCGGGATTACGTTTGTAGACCAGCCGCTGGCCGGGCGTGTACTCCACAAGGAACCATTCGCCGATTGAGGGAATGGTCTTTGGATCAACGGAAACATTGAACACGTCCTTTACGCCATCCACGCCGCCCTGCCGCTTTGCCGGTTCGTAAATGTGCCGGGGGCCGAACTTCATGTTGACCGCAAGCACCGGATCGGCCACTATCCGGGGAAAACGGAAGGCAAAGCGGCGGCTGTCAATTTTTTCCATGCGCACCCGCGCCTCGCCGCCGTCCGGCATGGTAAGGAACTGTTGGTAGTAACCGGAACTGCCGTAGTCTTTGTCGCCCCATATTTCATCGTACCAGAAGATCACATCATCGCTCGAAACTGGTATTTTCCGGTCTGAATTGTAGTAGCTCCAGTAGAGATCGTCCCGCAGGGTACAGACCACCGAAAGCGTATCCGCGCTCTCATCGGCGATAATCTCGAAGGAAGCCAAGCGGGGTTTCCATTCCCGGCGCACCACATCGTAATCAAAAAGATAGTCATGCATACTGTTCACCACTGCGGCAGTAGAGCTGTCCTGCTCGGCGATAAGCAGGTTGAAACTTTTGGGGTCTTCGTGCATCACCGAACGCCAGGTTCCCTCCAGCCTGCCGGGAACAAAGTCCTCGCCGCGCCAGGGTTTACTTTGGGTTTTTGACAGAATTTCGGCAAGCCCTTGGGTGTTTACCGATTCCAGTTCCTCAAGGGAAAATTCCTCGTCTTTTGAACAGGCGGCAAGAATACAAACAAGGCAGGCAAGGGCAATCGCGGGAAAGTGTTTCATGGACTAATAGTACCGGGCGGGGGAAAGGGATGTCAATTGTTCGAAT
>JAITHQ010000025.1 GCA_031279925.1 Treponema sp.
GCCTTCTATCCGCCGCTTTTTGTGGATGTTGCAGGGCGGGGAAGCGCCGTAGTTCCAGCTCCATTGGGAATAGACATTCTCCCGCAGCAACTGGACTTCGGCAGTGTCCGCCGGGGAAAGGCTGTATTCACGCAGGTCAAAAGCGGCAAACAGGTACTGCTTTAACGCGGCCCAAAATTGCTCAACGGACATGGCTGTCCGCATATAGGGCCGGATATTGGTGACGCGGCTCTTTACCGACGCTATGCCTTTTGATTCAATTTTGTCACCGGATACCCGCAGCGCGCGGGAAAGCGTCTCAAGACTGGAATCGTATAAAATGGTTCCGTGGTGCATGATCCGGTTTTGTTTTACATACTGGGCGTTGCCTGAGAATTTTTTTCCTTCAACGGTCATGTCGTTGCGGCCCGAAATCTCCACCGGCACACCGAATGAAATTAAGGCCTTTTGTATGGGTTTGCAGAACGTTGCAAAGTCAATATCATTGTCAGCATCACTAATAATCGTAAAATTGATATTTCCCAAATCGTGGTATACGGCCCCGCCGCCTGAAAGCCGCCGCACTACGGTAATATTATGATCATTAACATAGGCGGCGTTAATTTCGGCGGCGGTATTCTGATGTTTCCCCACTATTATCGAATTATTATTCTGCCAGAGCATAAAGTAACGGTGGCTGCGGCTAAGGCGGTCAAACACAAACTGTTCCAACGCAAGGTTGTGGCATGGATCGGTATTACGGCTTTCAATATAATAATGCATTGTTAATACCTGTGCCTGACAAATTTTTTCCAGTCCGAGGGGGAAACCCCGGTCTTGTTTTTGAAAAGCCGCGAAAAATAATACTGATCCTCAAAGCCCATTTTGTAGGCGGCTTCCTTGATGGAAATATCTTCCTGTTCCAAAAGGCTTTCGGCCTTGTGTATTTTTATGTGAATGTAATATTGATACGGAGTCATGGATGTATAATCCTTAAAAATTGTATTCAGGCGGGGAACGCTGATTCCAAGCTGCTGCGAAATGCTGGGCAGGTTGATCGCGCCGCAGACATTCGATTCCATTAAATATTTGGTACGGGCGACAATTTTTTCATAATGGTTGGGCTGATCTTTGCGCCGGTCTCTGGACAGGACCTCGGCAACGAGGGAAAGGATTAGGGCGCAGGTTTTAAACTGGTACAGGGGCCGCTCGGCCCGCACCTCGTCAAGTATCTGGTTAAAGGCATTCAGAATCGAATCGTGCAGCCCGGTTTCAAAAAATATATGTTCAGGGGAAAAACGGCCCTCTTCCAGCAGTTTAGAAAAATAGCCGCCCTTAAAGCCCACCCAGTATTCATGCCAGCCGGTTTCCAGCAGGGGCCGGTAGGCGTGTTTGATTCCGGGCAAAAGCAGCAGGATACAGCCGGGCTTTACCTGATAATCACGGCCCGCAGAGGAAAAAATCCCCTCCCCTTCGGTAATATAAATCAGCTGGAATTCCGGCAGAATACGGCCTTCCGCCACGGGCCTGAACAGGGCCGGATGTTCGTTTTTCTGGGGCGGATACACGATTCCCGGCGGCACATGGATAGTTCCGGCAGTGGTACAGAGCATACCGAGTTTTTCATCCTCTTCACTGTACGGCAGATAGTGCCGGAACGAATCCTCCGCTTTTTTCGCATTTTGCTCCATTGGTCTATGATATATGTTTTTTTCTATCTTTTCAATCGAAAAGTCCATTTACGGTATGGGGGAAACCGGGGAAACTGAATTATTGAGGTTTTCATGGCGCAATGCAAAATTGGCCTGTTCGGTATCGGGCTGGATACCTATTGGGCGCAGTTTGACGGGCTGCTGGAGCGGCTCAAAGGTTATCAACATATTATCGCGGAACGGCTGGCGTGCAGCGGTGTGGAGGTGATAGACGCGGGTATGGTGGATAGTCCCGGCCGGGCCAAAGAAGCGGCGGACCTTTTTGCCAAACAGGGGGTAGAGGCGGTGTTTCTGTATATTGCTACTTACGCCCTTTCCCATACGGCGCTTCCGCTTGCGCAGAAATTAAAAGTTCCCGTTATTTTGTTGAATCTGCAGCCCCAGGCGGCGATTGATTATGTTACGTTTAACGCTATGGGAGACCGGGGAAAAATGACCGGGGAATGGCTTGCCCATTGTCAGGCCTGTTCTGTGCCGGAAATTGCCAATGTTTTTAATAACGCGGCCCTGCAATACGACATTGTTACCGGCTGGCTTGACGACGGGGAAGCGTGGAAAGAAATTGCGGACTGGCGCCTGGCGATTCGGGTAAAAGCCGCGCTGAGCGATACCCGAATCGGCGTTTTGGGCCACTACTACTGCGGCATGCTCGATGTGTATACCGATATTACCCGCATGGCGGCGGTTTTTGGCAGTCATTTTGAACTGGTGGAAATGGATGAACTCAAGGCGCGGTGGGACAGCGCAGGCCCTGTCGGCATTGCGCAAAAACGCAGGCAGTTTGACGCTGAATTTGCCGTGTCCGCCGAATGTGACGAATACGAATTGAACCGGGCGGCAAAAACTTCCTGCGCGCTTGACGCGCTCACCGCTGAAAAAAATCTGGGGGCGCTGGCCTATTACTACGAAGGCTGCAATGGCAATGATCATGAAAATATTGTTACGTCGGTTATCGCGGGCACTACTTTGCTTACCGCCCATCATGTTCCGGTTGCCGGAGAATGTGAAGTAAAAAACGTTGTTGCCATGAAGATTTTAGACCTTATGGGGGCCGGAGGTTCGTTTTCCGAATTCTACGCAATGGACTTTAATGACGATGTGCTGCTGCTGGGGCATGACGGCCCGGCTCACGCCGCGATTGCCGAAGGCGATGTTGGCCTTGTTCCCCTGCCGGTGTACCACGGCAAGCCGGGCAAAGGTCTTTCGATTCAGATGAGCGTCAAACACGGGCCGGTTACGCTGCTTTCGGTGGCGCAGGGGCCGGGCGGCTCAACCTTTCTGTTGTGCGCGGAGGGGGAATCAACGCCGGGGCCGGTGCTGGAAATTGGAAACACCAACAGCCGCTACCGTTTTAGTATAGGCGCGAAGGAATTTGTCAGGCGCTGGTCAAAGGCGGGCCCGGCGCATCATTGCGCCATTGGGATCGGACAGCGGGCGGCAGCGCTTGAAAAACTCGCGGCCCTGCTGGGCATTGAATGCCGCAGGGTGTGTTAGGAGTAATTATTCATGAAAAACATTCTTGAGCTGCGCAATGTTTCAAAAACCTTTCCCGGCGTAAAGGCGCTGGACGGCGTACACTTTGAACTAAAGCCCGGCGAAATTCACGCATTAATGGGTGAAAACGGCGCGGGAAAATCAACTTTTATTAAAATTATCACCGGGGTTTACCAGCCGGATTCAGGGGAAATTGTTATTAACGGCGAAAATGCGTTTATCAAATCCCCGCTGGACGCGCAGGCGCTGGGGATTGCGGCTATTTATCAGCATGTCACCTGTTTCCCCGACATTACGGCAGCCGAAAATATTTTTATGGGACACGAGAAGACAAGCAAACCGTTTGGCCGTATTGACTGGAAAACCATGAACAAAGACGCCCAGATTCTGTTAGACCGGCTCGACGCCAATTTTGACAGCAGGGCTGAAATGGGAAGCCTTTCTGTCGCGCAGCAGCAGATTGTAGAAATAGCAAAGGCGCTTTCAGCTAACGCCCGCATTATCATTATGGATGAACCAACGGCCCCGCTTTCCAACCGGGAATGTGAGGATCTGTATCATATCACCGAAAGCCTGCGGGATAAAGGCGTTTCGATTATTTTTATTTCCCACCGCTTTGAGGACATGTACCGTCTGGCCGGGCGGGTCACGGTTTTCCGTGACGGCAAATATATCTGTACATGGAACAGGGCCGATATGGTTGAACATGATTTGGTAGTGGCAATGGTTGGCCGCGAAATTGTTCAATTTTTTCCAAAGCGGGACACCGCTCCCGGCGAAGAAATTTTCCGGGTGGAAGGGCTTTCCCGCACCGGCTATTTCCGTGACGTTGGTTTTTCAGTGCGCCGGGGCGAGATACTGGCCCTTACGGGGCTGGTGGGCGCGGGCCGTACCGAAGTATGCGAGGCGATTTACGGCATTACCTCCTACAATTCCGGCAGCGTCATCCTGAACGGGAAAAAACTTCCCCGGCAGGAACCGGCGGGATCCATTGCCAGCGGCATCGGCTATCTGCCGGAAGACCGCCTGAAACAGGGGCTGGTACTCCGCTGGGAAATCGCCAAAAACATTACCCTGCCCGCCCTTAAAAAATTTCTCCGCTACGGCATTGTAAACACCGGGCAGGAAAACCGCGAGGCAGGGGAAATCGCGGGCAGGCTGGGAGTCAAGGCGGTAAGCGTTCACGACAGAGTTTCCACCCTCTCCGGGGGCAATCAGCAAAAGGTAATTGTCGCAAAACTGTTAACCGGAAACATGAAACTGATTATTCTTGACGAGCCGACCAAGGGCGTTGACGTAGGGGCAAAAACAGCGATTTATGAGATTATGAACGAGCTGGTAAAAATGGGCTACGGAATCATTATGGTATCCTCCGAAATGCCCGAAGTGCTTGGAATGAGCGACCGCATTGTGGTAATGCGCGACGGCAGGATTACGGCGGCCTTTGACACCAAAGGCGCGGACCAGACAACAATACTCAAGGCGGCCATGCAGGACGTTTCGAAAACCGGCAGCGGGGCTGTCGCATAAAGTAGCACTGAATAATTCTCGATTGAATTATTCAGTGCTTCCATAGGGGGAAGGGGTGACTGACCGAAAACTATTGCGGGGATTTTCGAAATTCCGTGAACTGGGTCTGGTATTTTTTATCGCCGCGTTAAGCGTCATTGTTCAGGCCCGCAATCATGAATTTCTTACCCTGACCAATATGGCTAACCTTTTTACCAATACGGCGATTCTGGGGATTCTTGCCGTGGGGATGATGATGGTTCTCCTTACTGGCGGCATTGACCTTTCCATTGGGGCGACTATCGCTTTTTCCGGCATGGTCAGCGCCCTTACGGTAAAGGCATACCCTGGGATTCCCCCGCTGGTACTGGTGCTGGAAGGCTCCCTTGTAGGCGCGGGAATCGGCCTTGTCGTGGGGGTTTTGATTGCGCGTTTTTCCATACTGCCGATTATAGCCAGCCTTGGCATGATGAACGTCATCCGCGGTATGACCTACCTTGTTTCAGGCGGCGCGTGGGTAAGCGCCTACCAGATGCCGGACAGTTTCAAAAAAATGGCGACAGGCCGTTTTTTGGGGCTTAATAACCTGATTGTTGCTGCCCTGGCGGTGTATATCATTTTTTTCTATTTTATTAATTATACCAAAACCGGCAGGCGCATCTATGCCGTCGGTTCCAACCGGGAGGCGGCGGAAATAATTGGCCTTCCGGCAAAGCAGATCGTTACGCTTGTTTATGTGTTAATGGGTTTTCTTTCAGGGCTTGCCGGAGTGCTATGGGTTGCAAAATTCGCTTCGGCCCAGGGGGACACCGCCTCCGGTTATGAAATGAATGTTATCGCGTCCTGCGTTCTTGGCGGAGTCAGCGTATCGGGGGGCCGGGGCAAGGTGGCGGGGCTGGTATTAGGCGTAATCCTATTTGGCATACTCGCAAACGCCCTGCCCCTTGTCAATGTATCGCCGTTCTGGCAGCAGGCCATTCAGGGCTTTGTAATTCTGGCGGCGATTATTACCAATGTTATTATCAAACGGAACAATGACCGGGCCAATCTGCGCCGCAGGGCAATTTAAGCGGAAGGAGCAAAGCATGGCGGAAAAAGTGTTAAACATACAAAAGCCCTGGAACTGGAAACAGTTCTTTTTTCAATGGGAATGGCTGCTTGCGCTGATTTTTGTTTTTGTTCATATTATTAACAGTTTTATTTCCCCCTATTACCTTAACGCCGGCACGTTTCTCAATGCGCCGATGAATTTCCTTGACAAGGCTTTTATTGTGTTCCCCATGATGATGGTTATTATTCTGGGCAACATTGATATTTCAGTGGCTTCCATTACGGCGTTCAGTTCGGTAATAATGGCGGTACTGTTTAACGCAGGTCTTCCCATGCCGCTGGCGCTTGCCGCGGCGCTGCTTACCGGCTGTATCTGCGGGGCCATTAACAGCCTGCTCCTTATCAAGTTTCAGGAACTGCCCGCTATGATTGTTACGCTGGCCACCATGACAATTTACCGGGGCATTGCCTATGTAATTCTTGAAGACCGCGCTTCAGGCGGTTTTCCCGAATGGTTTTCGTTTTTCGCGTGGGGGTATATCGGGCCGGTTCCGTTCATCTTTGTCATATTTGCGCTCACGGCGGTTTTTTTTGGCATACTGCTGCACAAAACGGGTTTTGGCAGAAACGTGTACGGAATGGGGAGTAATCTGCTTGCCTGCAAATATTCGGGGGTAAAGACCAGCCGTATTATTATGACCATTGGCATCCTTACCGGGCTTATGTCCGCCGTATGCGCAATTTTTTTGACATCGCGCATGGGCAGTACCCGGCCCAATGTGGCAATGGGTTACGAGCTGGATGTTATCGCGATGGTGGTGCTGGGCGGCGTCAGCACTTCCGGCGGCTCTGGCCGCATTGCCGGTCCGTTGCTGGCTATTTTCATCATCGGCTTTCTTAACTACGGGCTGGGGCTTATGAATGTATCCGCACAGATGATACTTATCATACTGGGCCTGTTATTGATACTTTCGGTACTGGTTATGAATCTGCGTTCAAAAAAGTAATGGCGGGAAAATCACCGGCAATGGGCCGGTGTTCCAAATATTTTTCAGGAGGAATGAAAATGAAGAAAGTTATCGTACTTTCACTCATCATCAGCCTTATCGCAGCCGCGGCAGTTTTTGCCGGCGGCGGTACGCAACAGGCTGGCGGAAAACAGCGGCATGCCATCGTGTTCAAAAGCACGGGCAACCCCTACGGCGAGCGGCAAATGGGCGGCTTCAAACAGGGAATCGAAGAGCAGGGCTTTGAGGCGATTCTGCGCGCGCCCGATCTTCCCAATGCCGAACCCCAGATTCAGATGATTGAACAGCTGGTTGCCCAGCGGGTTAATTCGATCTGTATTGTGGGTAACGACTACGATGCGCTGCAGCCGGTGCTTACCAAGGCAATGAATCAGGGGATAAAAATTTATTCGCTGGATTCATCGGTCAATCCCAAAAGCCGCATGACCCATGTCAATCAGGCCGATACGCAGAAAATCGGCGAGACCCTTGTTGAAGCGGCGTTTGACATGGCCGGCGGCAGCGGGGACATCGCTATCCTTTCCGCTACCAGTCAGGCGTCAAACCAGAACGCATGGATTGCGGTAATGCAGGAAACGCTGAAGCAGTCCAAGTATGCCAATCTCAAACTGGTAAAAATTGCCTACGGTGATGACCTCCGCGACAAGTCCACTTCCGAAACCCAGGGACTTATCGCCAGCTTCCCGAACCTCAAGGTAATTATTGCCCCCACCACCGTTGGCATTGCGGCGGCGGCAAAAGTTGTTACCGACCAGAACCTTGTCGGCAAGGTAAAAATTACCGGCCTTGGCCTGCCCTCGGAAATGGCCGATTACATCAACAACAACGCCTGCCCCTACATGTTCCTGTGGAATCCGATTGACGTAGGCTACCTTGGGTCTTATGTGGCAACCGCCCTTACCAGCGGCAAGATCACCGGAAAGGCCGGGGACAGTTTCAGCGCGGGTAAACTTGGCAATTACACCATTGTACAGGCTCCCGATGGCGGCACCGAAGTTCTGCTGGGCCCGCCCTTCAAATTTGATCCCGCAAACATCAACGACTGGAAGAGCGTGTATTAAAAAATA
>JAITHQ010000118.1 GCA_031279925.1 Treponema sp.
CCGTCCGGCGTGCTGCGGGAACTGCAAAATGCCATCAAAAAAAGTATCGACCGCCATTTTGACGAAGCGGTGATTATTGACGACTGAGAGCCTGTTCAAATTGTGGATTTTTGCAGTCAATAGACCGTAAAAATCCCGATTTTCGGGCTCTTTTTGAGCCTGCAAGGTAGAATTTTGGCGTTTGCAACGCCAAAATTCCAGATTTTGAACAGGCTCTGTGGGAAAACCGATGGGGATAGGCAAGCCTACTTTAGACAACTACCTGAATACACGCCATCCATCGAATCGGCGGTAAAAACCGCCGGGTCTGGAATTTGCCCAGCTGAGCCTACCTTTGGTTGTTGCGGTTGACTCAACGGTTTCCAAAAAGGTCCAAAAGTATTATACTTCAGGGAAAGGTATTTAAGGTCTAACAATCAGGAGCGATAATTATGAAAGGTTTGCGGTTTTTACGGGTACTTTTTGTTTTTCTTGCATTAACAGTATCGGCGGGGATTGGCTATGCCCAGGTTGATCAGGGGGAACTGGAGCAGAACCTTGCCCCGGTTACCTTTATCAATTACGAAGGCCCCCATGCGCGGATTGAAACCAGGGAGCAGATCCGTCAAATTGGCGTTGGCCTTGGACGAACAGTACGTTCAGGTACGGAACGGGCAGGAACGTCGAACCGCTATTTTGTTATTCATTCCGTTTCCGATCCAGAGGGCCGCAAGTTGGATGCAGATATTTTCGGGCTGGGCGTTGATACCGGCGTTGACCATGTTCGCAACCTTAGAACCATTATACAGGGCTATCTGCAGGAAGCCTACAGCTACAGCGAGCGGGATGCCGCGCTTCTGGCTGAATATATTACTATTTATAACGCCGTCTACCGGGGCGACTGGGATTATTTCACCAGCAGGTACAAAACGCCGGTTATTAACAATTTAAGCCGCGAGCGGGCAGGGCTTTCCATTCGTTTTGATGAATGGCCCGGCAGAACCCTGCTGCTTATTCCCCTTGGCATTGGCGGCCTTAGTTCCATTGATACCAGTACCATTTCCGACAGCCGGGTGGTGGAGGAATTGCGCAAGGAAGACGACAGAGGCGTAGAACAGCGCCGCGATATGGTTGACCTTAAAGAGCGGGAAGCGGGGGTAGCGGAAAAGGAAGCCGTAGCCGGACGTGAAGCTGCAAGGCAGGAAGAGCGGCAGATAGCCAAGGAACGGACCCAGGTTGACCAGGATCGGCAGCAGATTGCCGAGGATCGGCAGCAGGCCCAGGGTGACGAGGCTGCGCAGAAAGAAATAGATAAACGTGAAGAAGATACGGACCGTAAATCCGAAGAACTTGATCAACGGGAAGACGAACTGGTACTAAAGCGGGAAGAGGTCCAGAAGCAGGAAGATTTTGCCGAGCGGAAAACGGTAGAGGCCCAGCAGGAGCGGGAGAGCATTGCCAAGGATCAGCAGGAACTTATCGCCCAGGGCGAACAGCCGCAGGGCTTAATCGGCGCGGTTTTTGCAAACCCCGGTTCTGTTTTGGGCAGTCTGGTCAGCGTGGACCCGGCTACCGGGAAGGAACTCAGGCGCTCCCCGCTGGACACGGTATCGGTCAGAACCATTACCCTTGCTAACGGCAGGATACTTGCCATTGCCGGCGAGAACAAGGGCAATGGCGCGGTGCGGCTTATCGAGGTGAATAGCCGTAACCTGGAAATGGCCCGGCAGGGCGATGAAGATATTCATCCCGGCAGCCTTATTTGGGTAAACGGCAGCGATCTTTACGCCATTACCGTAAACCTGGCCGATGGCAGTATTAACCTTGGCAGGTTTAACACCAATTTGGCATTGCAGGCAAAGTCAAAGATAACCGTACACCCTAATGCAACCATAAGCATCCAGCAAGGTTACCTGCTTACCCAGCGTTCAGACGGATCGGCGGTTATATTGAATCCCGCCGATTTAACGGAAACCAGGTGAGCTGTTCAAACTGTCAGATTTTGGAGCAGATGCCTTTTGAACAGGCGCTGAGCCTTTAACCAAACAACCGGTTTTGGAACAGGCTCTGGTAAAGCCAATAGCCCGGACAAATCCCCGGCCAGCCGGGGACTTGTTCAGGGCGTTTGTATTTTCGCCGTAAAACCATCAGGCCGAAGGTCTGCTGCCGTCTGACAGTCAGGTTCCGAATAAGCCCATTATGGCGAGTTACGGCCGCTTGAATATTCGGAAAAATTCCTTTACGTTAAAAAAGGTATCGCTGGAGCCGGTTTCAGGCGACCGCGCTTGTATTTTTAAGAGGAGATGTTATGCTGCTTACCGAACTGGGCGCTCCCATTGGGGATATAAAGGCCCGAATCTACGAAACCTGGAGGCGTCTTTGAAGACGCTTCTTTTGGACAGCGTATAGCCGGAATCGAGGCAAAAACAGGAGAAGCGGGATTCTGGAACGATACCGCCTTGGCGGAAAAAGTCATGTCCGAGTTAAAGTCCCTTAAAAACCGCTACGAACCGTGGAAGAACCTCCGCGCCGAAGTTGATGATCTTGAAGCTCTGTATGAGCTTGCAATAGAGGCGGGGGACGAGGGTGAAAGCGCGGGTATCGAAAGCACCCTCAAGAATATTTGCGCCCGCTATGAAAAACAGAATATTTTTGAACTTATGGGCGGGGAGGTAGATAAAAACGGCTGCTTTCTTACGGTCCATTCAGGCGCGGGGGGAACCGAGGCATGCGACTGGTCGCAGATGCTGTACCGTATGTATCTGCGCTGGGCAGAGCGAAAAGGTTTTCTTATCGAGGAAGTTGACCGCCTTGAGGCCGAGGGCGGCATTAAATCCGCCACTTGTAAAATCGAAGGGGATTATGCCTACGGTTACCTTAAGGGTGAATCCGGCGTACACCGCCTGGTACGAATCTCCCCGTTCGACGCCAATGCCCGGCGGCATACATCCTTTGCCTCGGTGTATATCTTCCCGGTGATTGACGATTCTATCGAAGTTGAAATACGGCCCGAAGACCTGCGGGTTGACACCTACCGTTCAGGTGGGGCGGGCGGCCAGCATGTGAACAAGACCGACAGCGCGGTACGTTTTACCCACCTGCCCACCGGCATTGTGGTGGCCTGCCAGAATGAGCGCAGCCAGATTAAAAACCGCGCCATAGCCATGAGTATGCTTAAGGCCCGGCTCTACGAGTACTACCGGCAGGAAAAGGAAAAAGAAAACGAAAAATTTGCCCAGGAAAAAAAGGACATCTCCTGGGGCAACCAAATACGTTCTTATGTGTTTCAGCCTTATACAATGGTAAAAGATTACCGGACCAAGGCTGAAATGGGGAATATACAGGCGGTGATGGACGGAGACATCGATCCGTTTATCGAGGAGTATCTGCGCTTTTCCTGGCGGAACGGCGCGGTAAGCGGCGGGGGAAGCACTGATTAAATCCAATCGAGGATGCGGGCTAAAGTCCGAAATCAGCG
>JAITHQ010000134.1 GCA_031279925.1 Treponema sp.
TTTTTTTAGGGGGGCAGATGAAAAATGGTGGGCCGTCAGAGGTCAATGTCAACAACGTAAGGAATTGCAATCTCCGGCGGCGCCTGCTGCGGCAACTGAAGTTGCCGCGCCGTTTTTTGTATACCGTGAAGTTTACTGAGGCTACGGCGTGGCGCATTTCTTAGAGCCTGTTCAAATTGTGGTTTTTTGCGGTCTATTGACCGCAAAAAACCCGGTTTTCGGGCTCTTTTGGAGCCTGCAAGGTAAAATTTTGGCGTTTGCAACGCCAAAATTCCAGATTTTGAACAGGCTCTTATCCACACGGCTTCGCCGTGCGCTTGTTTGCCGGGGGCGTTGCGGGGGCGGAACCCCCGCTGAGGGGCGCACATACGTCCAGCACCTAACTTTGTTAGGTGCTGGACTACCCTTGTTGGCATACAGTGGCATAAATTGGTGCTACACCGTGTCAACGTTATTCATCCACGCCCCTTGACGGGGCGCTGTTGTTTGGCGGGGTAGCGGAAGCCCGCAGGGCTGGAGCTAGGGGGGGTTCCCCCCTCCTGGTTTTTCTTAAGTTGTTGACAGTGGGAGACCAGGGCCAGCGCATATAAATTGCTAACTCCTTATAGGACAAGGAATTAGCTTGTCGATTTATTTTGCTCGTAATTTTGTAATTCCTTACAGGATAAGGTGATACGATTTTATATGCGCTGGCCCTGAGTGGGAGACCCCCCCTCTTGATTATTAATCAGCGCTGCGTTATGCAAGAATTTAAAAGGGGGAAACCCATGTTATGGAAAGTGTTAATATGCGCCGTCTTTATTTCCTTTGCGCCGCAAGCGCGGGCCTTGCCCGCTGACCGGCCCTCGGTGGCGCTGGTGCTGGCGGGCGGAGGGGCCAAGGGTTACGCCCATATTCCGGTGCTGGAACTTATCGAGGAACTGGACATTCCGGTTGACATGGTTATTGGAACCAGCGCCGGGGCCATTATCGGCGGCCTGTACTGCGCCGGTTACAGCCCCCAAATGATGAAGGAGATTTTTCTTGACCTTGACTGGAACGCGATTTTTCAGGACCGGCCCGTCTTTCCCTTTGAGCGTCAGCTTGGCGCGCACAGTTTTGAGCGGAATCCTATTGAGATAAAATTTTCCCGCAAATTCGCCTTGAGCATGGGCAGGGGGTTTTCCTCCGGTCAGGAAGCGTACAAATTGTTCCGCTCCCTTACCGCCAAAATTCCATCGTATATCAGTTTCGATTCCCTGCCCGTTCCCTTTCGCGCTACCGGCGTGGAGCTTACCACCGGCAAACTGGAAATTTTTTCATCAGGCGATCTTGCCGAGGCAATCCGGGCAAGCATGAGTATTCCGGCGGTGTTTGAGCCTTTCAGCATTGACGGCAAGTATTACCTTGACGGCGGCGTGCTTGACAACCTGCCGGTACAGCAGGCAAAGGCCCTTGGTTTTGATATTGTAATAGCGGTGGAACTGTTAGACGAAATGTTCCACGAGCCACAGTCTTTTAATACTTCGCCGCTGGCCGTGCTTAACCAGACCCTTTCCATTTACCTCCATGCGGAGGCGGAAACCAAGTACGCCGAGGCGGACGCCGTGCTGTTTCCCGATGTTGAGCGTTATACGATACTGGACTTTCCCAGGGCCAGGGAAATTTATGAGCGGGCGGAAGGGCAAAAGGCCGAGTTCCGCGAAACTCTGCTGGAACTGCGAAAAAAAATCTATGGCGATACGGAGAGCGTTCCGCCATCGGTAAAAGGCGACCGCTATTCCAGTCTGCCGCATATCACGCCGCAAAGCCTGAAACTGTCCGGGGCGCTTGCCATTGATGAAAAATACATCCGCCGCCTGTTTGACCAGACCCTAAGCGGCAAGAGCGTTACGCGGGAACGCCTTGCGGCCTTTATTGGCGATGTGTATACAACCGGCCATTATATTTTTGCCGTTGCCAGAATCGACGCCAGAGAGGAAGCGCCCCTGCTGGAACTGCGGCTGTTTCGCTCTGACTTGCGGAACGCCTATGTCGCTTTTGGCGCTGACTTTCAGGAAACCGTTTCAAGCGACCTCTTGATTAAATTGAAAATTTTGATGGACACCCAGTTTCGCGGGCTTACCGGCCCCGGTTCAGTGCTGGCCCTTGGTTTTACCGCCCCCCATGAACTTTCCTTTCAGGGCCTTTTTTTCCAGCCCCTTGGGCAAAAACTTTTTTTCTCCGCCGGTATCGCCCTTACCGAAGACCATGAGCGGATAAGTTCCGGCTTTGTTTCGCGCAGCCAGGGCGGCAGCGGCATTCTGAGCGCCAGGGCCGACGCCGTTCTGGGCTATACAATCGACAGCGCCAATACGGTCACTTTTGACGCTTCGTGGTTTTCAGGTACGTACATCGAAGGTCTTACCGCTTACCTTACCTTTGCCCACGACGCGGGCAGCGGCCTGCGGGCCGGCGCCATTGGCCTTTCACTTGGCTGGGAACACAACAGCCTTAACGCCCCCATGTTCGCAAGTCAAGGGCGGCTTTTCAATGTTGGCAACACGGTTATTTTCCCCCTGAACGGCGGCGCGGCTGCGGACATGGCGCAGGCGGATTTTGCCCTGGCCCTTCCCCTTGCACAGAAGGCAAGCATTGCGCTTAACGCCTTTGCCGGAGGGGATGTAACCGGAAACCTTAAAAACCCGCCGGGCCACACCGCCCTTTTGGGCTACAGCAGCGCGGACCGGCTTTTCTTTCCCCAGATTGCGGGCCGGCAGCGCTTTGGGGCGGCAAAAGCGGCGGCCTTGATTGTGGCGCAATTTGAGCCGTTCAAAAACACCACGATAATGGGGGCAGAATGGTTTTTTGCCCTTGCCGCCGCGTCAGGCGTCATTTTTGACAACTTTGCCGCGCTTTCGCCTGAAACGCTGTACTGGAACGCCTCTTTTAACATCGGCGTCCGTTTTACCCGTTCCTTTGGCGCGGTTTACCGCGTCGGCTACGCCAGGGGCGAATACCCCAGGCCGCTGCCATTTATTTCGTTTGATTTGGGATGTTTGCGGTGGTAGGGGGAGTAGGGAATGGGGAATTAAGAGGGGGGAAGTCTCCACTGTCAACAATTTAAGAAATTAGGAGGGGGAAGCCCCCCTCGCTCCAGCCCTGCGGGCTTCCGCTACCCCACCCAATACCCGCGCCCCGTCAAGGGGCGTGGATGAATAACGTTAGCACGGTGTAGCGCCAGTACATGCCACTGTATGCAAAAAACGGCAGGCGGCCTTTAGGCCGCCGTATGTGCGCCCCCATGCGGGGGTTCCGCCCCCGCAACGCCCCCGGTAAGCAATCGCTGAAGAATTCTTCAATTCCTGTATTTGAAAAGTACATGCAGCGGCCATTGAGGACAGATTGACAAAAGGCACACAATGTACTAATGAACTATTTACCCAAGCAGAAAATATACCAGTAAATACACAGGTGGCAGAAAATGACCGGAGCAAAGTATATTGACGCCGGGGAGCGGGCGGCCATTGAATCGCTTAAAAATGGAGAATGGGAATCAACAAAAGATCTTGAAAGCTGGAAAGACGCACTGTCCGCTGCCGCGGCCAACACATTGTCAAAAGACCAGCGCATGAATATTCGCATAACCAAGAATGACCTTGACGGCATAAAACTGATGTCCGTGGAGGAAGGTTTGCCGTATCAGACATTGGTTGCCAGTATATTACACAAATATATAGTCAATCCACTTAATAAAGACGAAGCTCGATTTTAGCTTCTTGCCATGGAACAGGCGAATTCTTGAAAAATCCACGGATTGCACGGATTTTCATGGATTATACCGGTTCTGG
>JAITHQ010000233.1 GCA_031279925.1 Treponema sp.
AGCGGAGCGCCTTTTTTAACATAGAGCGCGCCTACTCCCTTGGGGCCGTAAATCTTGTGCGCCGACATGGTAAGGTAATCAATGTCCAGGTCTTTGACATTGAGGGGAATTTTCCCCACGGCCTGCACCGCGTCTGTGTGCATCCACGCGCCCGCCGCCGTTACCGCAGCGGAGATTTTTGTAAGATCCTGAATAGTGCCAATTTCGTTATTGGCCGCCATCACCGACACCAAAAGGGTTTTTTCGCTTAACGCAGTTTTCAGTTCGTCAATATTGATTTTGCCGGTTTCGTCCACGGAGAGAAACGTTACCGTAAAGCCCAGGCGCTGCAGCTCTTTTGCAGAGTTAAACACACAGGGATGCTCAATGGCGGTGATAATAAATTCGTTGCGGCCTTCGGTATTGGGTCTGCCATCCGCAGTAGATGCAAGGCGGCGCATTGCGCTAAAGACGGTATTGTTGGATTCAGAGCCGCCGGATGTAAACACCACGGTTCCCGGCTCCGCCCCCAGCAGTTTTTCAACCGCGGAACGCGCCTGCTCGATTCTGGCATGGGCAAGCCTGCCTGCGGCGTGCATGCTGGAAGCGTTCCCGTAAATTTCCATATCGGCTATCAGTTCCGCCCGTACTTCCGGTTTCAGGGGAGCAGTGGCGTTATAATCAATATACACCCGCCGCAGCGGTTTTGTTGTTTGTTCCGGCATAAGACCTCCAATCCTGTTTCTGTCCATACAGTAACTGACTTAATGGATAGACTCTAATTATACCAAAATTAGTCATAAAAATCAATTCCTATTGTTCCGATGTGGATATGATAGATCATTCCGCCGGCAAGATAAAAACGGGCGGGGGGACGCGCAGGCGGATTCTGGGGCGCGTACAGCGGCCTAAGAGCCTGTTCAAAATCTGGGATTTTGGCGTTGCAAACGCCAAAATTCTACCTTGCAGGCTCCAAAAGAGCCCGAAAATCGGGATTTTTGCGGTCTATTGACCGCAAAATCCACAATTTGAACAGGCTCTAAAGGCCGCCTGCGGGTTGTGACATAGAGGAACGAATATTGGCGCTACGCCGTGTCGACCTTGTTCAACTAGGCCCTTGATGGGGAATAAGCTATTAATCACTTTCCACCACGTTTATATCCACCGTCATGGCTATCCGGTAGGTTTTTCCCCGCTGAATCTTCAATGTTTTGATAAGCGTATAGTCGCCAACCTGGAATTTTGCCTCGTGAGTACCTGGCTCCACCGGTACCGGCTCCCCTTCACGCTGAACCGGCGCATTGTTCAGGAACACCCGGGCATTTTGGGGGGCTTCAAAAATAATCAGAGGGGTAGGATCCTGCAATTCTATGATTAAATCGAGTGTTTTGGCCCGCTCCACCACAAAACGGCGGCTTTCATTCCGGTAATCCTCGGAAAGCACCACCAAATGATGTTCGCCTTCCTTAAGAAGCCGCTCACCGGCAAAATTTTCTATCAAAATATCATCAATTAATACCGTAAAGGGCTTTCCCTTAAGTTGTTCAGGGTAGCGGGGGCTAAGTTTAACAGCCCCTTCATCACTAAAAATAGGCCGGGCGTTGAGTTGAAAAACCATCGTTTCCAGTTCTTCGTTTAGACCCTTGATAATGGGCATAAGCCTGAACAGCAGCGGAAACGAGGAAGGCGGGGTAACGGAAACGGGAACAGAGGCATAGGGTGTGGTCTTTAGCCCATGGGAAGCACGGACCGGAATCTGGTACACCATGTGGAGCTTGTTCGGCAAAGGTTCAAAGGCAAGGCGCGTACATTCAAAATCATGTACACCGGCGGCGGGAAAACTGTTAAGGTCCGTATACAGCGCCATCGCCAGGCTGCCCTGGTATAAAAGCCAAAGTTGAGGGGCGGAAAGCTCCAGTTCTATACCCCTGAAAAAACGAGTGTCCTTCCCAAGGCGGATCAGGGCCGAGTTGTTGTAGTTTAGGGATATGGAAGCCCCTTCGGGTTTATCAAGAGACAATTCCAGATTCCCCTCGACCATAGCGCGGAACGATTCCGCGCCCAAAGGGAACGCAATGAGAAAGAAGCTGGTCGTAACAATAAAAACGATTTTTTGCATCTTTCTTTGCCGTCTGGGTCTATCCGCCGCCGGGCATGAACAAATATTTATCCGGGTCCTGCGCCTTCCCATTTTGCCGCAATTCAAAGTGAAGATGAGGGCCGGTGGATTGCCCGGTAGACCCCACTCTACCTATAAGAGTACCCGATCGTACAAGGGATCGCAAGGTAGTTTCCACCTTTTGCAGGTGTCCATACAAACTAGCCCAACTTTCCCCATGTTTTATAATGATATAGATTCCATATATCGAGTCTTCCCCGATTTCTGTCACAATGCCTTCCCCGGAGGCATACACATCGGTTCCTAAAGGCGCGGCCAGATCGATTCCCTGGTGCAGGCGAATATTTCCCGTTACCGGATTCCGCCTGATACCATAGGCGCTGGTCCGTCTGAATAAACGCAGGGGAAAACGAAAACCGGCGTTCAGAAAAAACGCCCGCTCGGTAGGACCAAATTCAAGGCCCGGATAAAAGTAAAACACCGTTCCCCGGTCTTGTTCATCCAGCGCAATAGTCAAGGCCGCCGCCTCTTCCGCCTCCGGCAGGGAGGAAAGGGAGGAAGTAAGGAGATGTTCAAGATCGGAACGCGGCTCGGCTGGAATGAACAAACCGGGGCTGGAAGGGAGTAAAAAGGGCTTTCCCGCTTCCAGCAGCGACGAATGGCCAAGACGGTTTAAGCTGGCAAGAGCGGTATAGGGCATATTGCAGCGAGCCGCCAAAGAAAAAATATCTTCCCCTTTGGCTGGTATATATTGGTAGATTGTAAGCGATTCTGCAAGTATTCGGGGACTTTCGCGGTTTTTTTCACGGTTAAAAATACGCTTGCGGTTGGTTTCCACATCGGACATATATTGTTTAAAAAGCGTATCGCGCCCGTCCAGCCGCCCAATACGGGGAAATTCTCCGCCGCCATTCAAACCCAAACCACTTACATCCGGCCCGTTAAGCGCGGAGCATGGCGGCGGAATTAGTAAAATCAAAAAAAAGGCAAGGGTACAGCCCTTGCCAAATCCCTTCATGAATCCGTTTTGGTGTTATTCGGCGCTTATAGCTTCGGTCGGGCAAGCGCCGGCGCAAACGCCGCAATCCTGACATTTTGAGGGATCGATCCAGCGTTTATCATCTTTTTCGGAAATCGCTTCCACTGGACATTCACTATCGCAGGAACCACAGTTGACACAAGCGTCACTAATTTTGTAAGCCATAATATACCTCGCTATATGTAAGATACGGGAACCCAAATAAATATTGGGAACTACCCATATCGCCAAGATACTATAAAAGCCGATAAAAGGCAAGAGGGGCCAGGGCGAGCGTGCATGTAGGCTAACTCTTTATGTTGTAACGAATTACGATTTCAACCCTGAAAAATGCGTATAAACTAATTCCTTCTCCCATAAGGAATTAGAAATCATGGTGCGCTGGCCCTGCAAGTGGGCCACGGCTGCATTTACTTTTTTATTCGTGCGGAGGGGTTTAATACCCAAGAGCCCGCTTGCGCGGGGGAGCCTTGGGGCGGTTAAAAAGGTATTAAACCCCGCCAGCAATTCCTTATTAAGAACAACTATACCCCGCTGCTTGCGCTAAACTTGACCCACAAAAATTTGCGCTCTACAAAAAGCGGCAAATGCCCAAAAATCATCACAAAAATTAAACTTTGGTTGTATAATTTGTGGCCTTATCATGCTTATTTGGCCTTTTTTCAGGATAATTCCCTTTGTTTTTGAGGCAGTTTTTTCAATTTAGGCTAAAAAGCACCCCAAAATCTAGGGCAAAATCGTTAGACCTAAATTGTGGGTCAAGTTTAGTACTTGCGGCGGGGTTGGTTGATTGTTATGCGAAGGGCCCATACCCCCGTCTGCTCTACGCTAAACTTGACCCACAAAAATATAGCCCACTATGGTCCCTGCGGGGTGAGGGTAGCGGCAGGCTAGAACCCACCAAATACCCGCGCCCCGTCAAGGGGCGTAGATGATTAATGTTAGCACGGTGTAGCACCAGTACCTGCCTCAGTATGCCAAAATTAGTAGGCGGACTTTAGGCCGCCGTATGTGCGCCATCCAAATATCCGCGCCCCGTCAAGGGGCGTAGATCAATACCGTTAGCATGGTGTAGCACCACTAACTGCCACTGTATGCCGAAAACGGTAGGCGGCCTTTAGGCCGCCGCATGTGCGCCACCCAAGAACCCGCGCCCCGTCAAGGGGCGTAGATGATTAATGTTAGCACGGTGTAGCACTAGTAGGCGCCTCTGTATGCCGAAACCGATAGGCGGCCTTTAGGCCGCCGTATGTGCGCCA
>JAITHQ010000241.1 GCA_031279925.1 Treponema sp.
TAAGGATTTTGAGACTGTTCTCCAGTTATTTTGACAGTCCAATCAGCAGCCAAAACCGGTTAATCAGCCTGTTGACGCACTGAAAACAGGGACAATTTCTCTTAAGGTTATGATGTTGTCCACGGCCTCTTTTATGGTGTACGCTTTTTGCGGAACCTCTTTTGTCCGCTTCGCTAAACAATACAAAAGTTTCCACTCGTCCTCGTCAAATAATACCGAGCACGGCAAATCAGGATATACCCGCCCCAGGTAGGTCAAATGCATGATGAATACCCCTATTACCGAATACCTCAGTATCAGCGTCTTCATCTTTTCCATACTCCGTTCCTGGAGTTCTTCTATCTTGCAGCCGGATTTCAGCACATAGTGAAACCGCTCGATCTTCCACCGCCGGATATAATACGCCACTTTTTCATACGCGTCTTCAACGCTCGTTACCGCTTCGTTCGTCATTAAAAACCATTCGATAGGCTCAACACCTTCAGGCGGATTTTCTTCCGCAACATATCTGATGTTTACCAGCAATGACGGCGGCAGGTTTTTGTCCTTGTTTTTTATCTGCGGCTTTTTTATTTCAAATGTTGCATACCGTATCTGGAGTATCACGTCCCGCTCTTTCAGTTTCCTCCTCGTATCACGCGGAATAGGGACCTTGTGCCGCCCTTCTCCCTTTTTTTGCCGTATTTCGTCCAGTGTTTTCTGGTTTTCTACGGTCATGCGGTTCTCGCATATCCGTATTAAAAAATAAAACCCGTTCTCAATTGCTTGGTCAACCAATTCATCAAGGTCCCCTTCCCGCTCGCACCGGTGTATCATTTTACCGTTCCCGGTATCCCGCGGTTCGTGTTTTCCATCGTCCCAAGCCGGCGGTTGCTTTCTTTCTCCCTTATCGGACGGTTCTGCTGCTGCTCCCTGGTAAGGCTGGTGTTCTTCGCTTCCGCCCGGTTGTATCCCCTCTGATCCAGCACTCCCAATACTAATCCTTCCGGCGTTACCGCAAGACTGCTATGAATATTCACCCCCATCGTTTTATCGCTGATATAGCCCAAGCCTTTCATCTGTTGCCGGCTGTCGTCGTTGACGCTGGCTGTATCTGGTACCGCAAGGATTACTGGATGCCCTTCCATACGCCGTATGGCTGCCTCCCGATGGGCTCTGATTATTTCCTTGCGGTCACGTTTTTCATTGCCCAACAAATTATAAATAGCTTTCGCTTCAACGCGGTTAGCGCTGCTTGCCCAGATTGACTTTCCTGGGTTTTTTGCCAGCGTTTCCATAGTTCTGATGAACCGTTTTTCCAGCCGTGTTTTATGGAAATCCACCGCCGCAAATTCTTCCGTCAGGTTAAAATCTTCCCCTCCCGCCCTATTCCCCTCCCAGCTTTCGTGCTGAGGGTAGTATATCACAGTTATAGGTCAAGTTTAGCCTAAAGGACGGGGTATTAAACCATAAGCGTATACTTAGGGGCGAGTAACCGGTAAAGTGCCGGGAGTCGTTTTCTTTTTGAATAGGCACCGAGTTTCGCAATCCGGTGCATATTTGCAAACACACTGGTTGCGCAGATGGTCTCCAGAATGATATACTGTCCAGTATCAGCATAAGCCGTTGCTCACACCATAAAGACCATTCTTTATCCAGAACACTTTGCTGCTGAGGGGGAAAAACGCCCTTCGTTTACCCACCGCTCACCAAGGGCTGCCGGTAACAACTTCCCGTAAAACCATGCGCGGACACTCGCTGCAACATGTACCGGTATCTGATGGTACTTACACAATGACTTTAATCTCTTGAACGCCATCTGTATCTGCCACCCTTGCCGGTATCCATCCAATAGCAATTCAGGGTCCGCATCGGTTATCAACGTTACGACTATCACATAGCGGTTATACGCTCTTTGTGCCGCCCTCAGCTCTTTGTTCTCCTCCGCTGCTTTCGTTTTCCGTAACACGCACAACCTCAGCGGCTGGTACTCCCCCTCATATTCATAATACAGTCTCTGCTCCCCGCTCTCTCCGGGCTGCAAGCCCTTGAACTTTCCCAAGACATTCACCCTCCTGCCCCATCGGTTATACCCAGCAAACCGCTTCGTCCCAAACCGGAACAGCAATCCGCTGTTCTTCCCCAATAGGTACGCTATCCCCTGCTTGCCGCGGTACGCACGGTCTCCTATTACTATATCCCGCTCTCCTAAATCCCCAGGTCAACCAACTCTATCGCGTAATGCAGCCGGTAGCCCGCTTGGTCACTCCCGTGTACCGGCTCGTCACTGGCGTCAACCAGGTATACCCTCCGCTCCCCCGCCATTCAGGCGCTTTCCGTATCCCATGGTTATTCCGGTATAGGTGTTCACAGATCCCTTGAGCTTATCTGTGTTTCTATCCTTTGCTAAGTATACGCTTATGGGGGTATTAAACCCCCTTCGGCACGAATAAAATTTTTGGTGACGCCGCGCACCGGCAAGATTGATTCTTTGTTAGCCGACACTCCCGGCGCTCCCCGTTCCGGTATTTCTTATGGACCGGCGCAGTATTGACAGAAAGAAATTTATTGCATAAAATAAAGACCTAAATTTTTAATACAAGGGGGGTTGTACATTATGAAAAAGGTGATTTTTGGTGTTCTGATGCTATTCCTGACTTTTCCGGTTTTTGCCCAAAATTGGTCGTTGGGTGGAGAAATTTATGCTGGTTATTCTAAGTGGGATAACAGTGATACATCAGGAGATAACAGTAAATTTTATTTTGGTGTTTCTGCCGGCTGGTATTTTACGGAAAAAATCTCGGCTGGTATAATGGGCACATTTGATTTTTTGGATAAAGTTAACACAAGCAAATCATTTGGTCCTTTTTTCCAGTACGATTTTCTAAAATATGCACTGTTCTCTTTTGGTGTTTCTGGATCATTTCTTTACATAACACATAACGATAGCTATAAGTGGAGTAATACTTACACTGCCATAGACGCAGAGGGAATTGCGCTGAACGGTTCAATACTGTTTAATTTCACGCCCAACAAAAATGTTGAATTGTATATAGGCCTCTTAAGCATTGGTTATGAGCATTATTGGCTTACATTGCCTGATTCCAATTTAAAATGCACGGATGACCGTTTTATTGTAACATCCTCTCCGGTAAGCAATATAAAATTGGGGATAAAGTTTAAATTTTAACTGTCTCGATGCAAAGCAAGTTGTAAAATACCTGTTGGGTTTTTCAACCGGCCTGGTATCAAGTTTAGCGGCGCAGTCGTTTACTGTCCCACACCGACACGGCGACTATTACCAGAAACGTAAACAGGTATGGTAGGGCAAGAATAAAATCCGCAGGCACATTAAACCGGCCCTGGGCATAATTTGAAAAGGCATCGGCAAGGCCAAAAATAAAAGCTGCGGCAATAAGCCCCTGTGGTTTCCTGCCTCCCAAAAAAACAACTACCAGGGCAATCCAGCCCTTGCCAGCCGGCATGTTGGGAACAAAGGCCCCCAGGTTAAGGCTAAGAAAGGAACCGCCAATGCCGCAGCAGCAGCCGGAAATCAGCAGGGCGGCGCAGCGGTATGTACCCGGCTTAAGGCCAAGGGATGCCAGCGCGTCTTGATGGCTGCCGCATGCCCGCAGCCGGAAACCAAAGGGAGTTTTGTAAATTACCAGCCAGGAAAGGGCAAGCAAAAGAATGCCTGCATAGGCATAGGGGCTGTGGCCGGAAAGCAGTTCTCCAATAACAGGAATTGTGTTAATCAGGGGGATGTGCAGCAGCGGCAGATGGGGAAAACCGGGCAGCGTTATTACCCCCCTGGTCTTGAACAGAAAATCCGAAAGGACAACGGTAAGGCCGCCTGCCAACAGGTTTGTTGCAAGACCGGTAATAAACACATTGGAACGCAGCTTTAGCGTGGTAAAGGCAAGAAGGCAGGCAAGGGCAAGTGACGCGATAATCGCGGCGGCAACGGCTGCGGCAAAACTCCCCGTGTAATATGCGGCGGCGACAGCGGCAAAGGCCCCCATAAGAAGCAGGCCCTCAAGGGCAATGTTGAGCATGCCCGCAAGTTCGGTAAAAAGGCCGCCCGCCGCCGCAAAAAGCAGGGGCGTCATAATGATAACGGCGCTGTGCAGCGCCGGAAGCAGATTCTTCACCGCCGCCTCCCCCGGAACACAGCGCCAAGGGCCGCGCTTGTCGCCAGAAAAAAAATCACCGACTGCACAATGGAAGCAACCTCAAATGTAATGTCCGAATTCTGCATGGCGATTCGGGCCCCTGTATTGATCCACGCAAAAAAAACAGCGGCGGGAATAATCGCCAAAGGGTTAAACTGCGCAATAAGCGCAACAGCCAGTCCGTTCCAGCCAAGCCCGGCGGAAAATTCTTTAACCGTTGCGTAATAGGTTCCAAACACCGCAAGGCCGCCGGAAAGCCCATACAGCGCCCCGCTTGCAAACATGGCCAGCACTGTATTCATTCTGGTGTTAATTCCGCCATAGCGGGCAAAAATTTCATTGGCCCCGGCCATGCGCAGCTCGTAGCCGCGTTTGGTCCGGTAAAGAAAAATCCACCCGGCGGCAACAGCGGCAAAGGCTATAAACAGGGCGGCGCTTAAATTCGAGGGCGGCAGTATCAGCGGCAGGCGAAGGCCGGGGGCAATTTTCCGGGTGGACTGAAGGCTGGTTTCAGGATCGAGGAAAGGGCCGTTTACCAGATAATTAACAATCAGCACCAGGGCGTTGGAAAGCAGAAAGGTGGTGATAAGCTCGCTGGCCTTCCACCGGGCCTTGCAGACGCCGGACAGGGCAGCCGCCGTTCCGGCAAGCGCAGCCCCGGCAAGAAGGGCAATTATCCCGCCGGGCGGCCCAAGATGTTCCAGGGCAAGCGCGGCGGCAGTGGCGGTAAAGGCCCCGGCGTAAATCTGCCCTTCGCCGCCCAGATTAAGGCTCCCCGCTTTCATCGCAATGGAAACGCCCAGCGCGCCAATGATAAGGGGAACGGCGCTGTGCAGCATATTGCCAAAGTGATAAACCGTGCGAAAAGGACCGGCAAAAAAGAAAAACAGAGTCCTGCCCGGCGTTTTGCTGAAAAGAAAGGCAAGCGCAACCAGCGCCAGCAGCGCAATAAGGGGGATAAAAATCGCCCCGCCGGAAAGTGCAAATCCGGGGCGAAGTATGCCGGCCAGACGATTCGGCAAACGGTTTTCCGGCGGGCCTTCTGTAGGCGGCAATTTCATTGCGAAACAGGCTCCCCATGGGGCAGGCCCTGCATACAGGCGCCGATAGCTTCTTTTATGAAAGACTGGCCGGGATTATCCGTTTCCATCCCCCTTGCCGAATTGTGAAATTCCCTGGCTGCTCTGCCCCGGTACATCACGATAATCCGGTCCGCCAGATTCAGTATTTCGTCAAGATTGGTAGAGATAAGGATCACCGCCGCCCCCGCCGCCCGAAGCCGCTCAATTTCCCGCCGTACAAAAGCGCCGGCGGCAATGTCCAAACCCCAGGTAGGCTCCGAAAACACAATATAATCCCTAAGTTCTTCGATCTCTCTTGCCAGGATCAGTTTTTGCAAATTGCCGCCGGAAAGAAACGCTGCGGAATCCTTTCCCCTGGCGGCGATATGGTAACGCTGAATAAGCGAGGCCGAAAAATCACTTACCGCCTTTTGGTCAAGAAAACCCCAGCGGGTATACGCATGGCGGCGGTCTATGATTATATTTTCATCAACGGCAGCCCCCAGGGCGCTGCCCACTCCGCGCCGGTCGGCAGGCACATAGGCAAGCCCCTGATTGCGCAGACGGCGTATGTTAAGGCGGGAAACATCCCTGCCGTTATGGGTAATTTTTCCCGAAGCGGGATGCAGGAATCCCCCCAGCGCCGCCTCCAGCACCCCAAGGCCGTTCCCCCCAACGCCGGCAAAGCCAACTATCTCGCCCCGCCGCACCGCAAACGAAACGCCGTCGAGCAGGGGCTGCTTCTGCCCCCGGCGCAGGACAGTAACATTGTTAAAAGCGATAACCGGCTCCGGCCCGTTACGCGAATGATCAGCCGGTGAATTTGCACTGGTTTGGAAATTGAGGGGGAGAGGGGGGGTATCTTCGTCAATGCCGGCGGCTGTTTCAGGCACCGTTCCCATCATCATCCGGGAAATTTCAAATTCGTCAATATCGGCGGTACGGTGTATGCCCGCAAGTTTCCCGCTGCGAAGAACGGCGACTCTGTCCGAAACCTGTTTTATTTCCCGCAGTTTGTGGGTAATAAGGATTAGGGATTTTCCGGCGGCGGCCAGGGCCTTTAGGGTTTTGAACAGCGCGGCGGTTTCCGGCCCGGTTAGTACCGAACTTGGCTCGTCAAGAATAATAATATCCGCATTCCGGTACAATATCCTGCAAATTTCAACCTGCTGCATTTCGCCCACGCTTAAACGGTGTACAGGACAGTCCGGCTTAACCGAAAAATGGTGGGCCTGAATCACCCGTTCCGCAGCGGCCCTGGCCCGTGCGGCGTCAAAAAAAAATCCCCATTTACGCGGCTCCGCCCCCATAACAATATTTTCCGCTACAGTGTATTCGGGGAACAGCATAAAGTGCTGATGCACCATGCCAATCCCCAGCCGTTTGGCGGCCAGCGGCGAATCGATAGTAAGCTGATTGCCATTAATAAAAATTGCACCGCTGGAAGGCGCTTCAAGGCCGCAGAGAATCTTCATCAGCGTAGTTTTACCCGCGCCGTTTTCCCCGGCAATGCAGAGAATCTCGCCCCTGCACAGGCCAAGGCTGATGTTACGGTTTACCCATTTACCGCTGCCGGAATACATTTTGCTGATATTCCGCAGTTCCGCAGTATACTCAACATTCATTCTATACTGGCGAAGTGTATGCCGGTTCTTCCAAAAATGCAATACCGCATTTTTTTCGGCAGGCTTCAATTTCGTCCATGTTTGGCAAAGCGGGAATTGCGCCTTTTTTGGCGGTGGTAAGGCTTCCCGCGGCATTGGCAAAATCAACAATGTCCGCCAGTTCTTGCCGTGTAATATTCCGCAAACCGGCAAGGCTTTTATTCCGCAGACGGTAATGAACCGCCCCCAAAAAGGCGTCGCCCGCGCCGGTGGTGTCAATGGTTTTAACAACGTAGGCGGGCAGCGCGCCGCTTCCATCGCTACAGCGGAAATATGCGCCCTGTGGGCCCAGCGAAACCAGCACAATGGCAGGGCCTTTTTCCGCCAGAAGCGCAGCCCCTTTTTCAACATTCGTCTCGCCGGTAAGAAGATTCATTTCTTCATCAGAAACCTTTAGAATATTGGCGCTTTCTATAAGGCTCCCGATTTCGGTTTTTGCCCTGTTGGAATCGGGCCACAAAAAGGAACGGTAATTGGGATCGTAGCTGATAATTTTTCCCAAAGAACGGGCGTAACGTACCGCCTCGTGAACCGCGCTGCGGCAGGGCTCCCCACTAAGGGATACCGAGCCAAAGTGGAAAATGGCCGAGTTGTCGATAAGGGTTTTGTTTACCTCCTGCCAAACGAGCATTAGGTCCGCGCCTTCACGGCGGTAAAAACTGAATGAACGATCGCCGGTTTCGGAAAGATGCACAAACGCCAGGGTGGTAAGGCAGGCCGGGTCTTTTACAAGGCCAGCCGTATCGATGCCTGCCGCGGCAAGGGTTTTTTCCAGAAAACGGCCAAATTCATCATCACCGGCTTTGCCGATAAAGGCCGTTTTGCCGCCAAGTTTTGCATTCATGGCAAGCGCATTTGCAGGCGCGCCGCCGGGGTTCATTCCAAAAAGGGCAACGCCCTGATCATTAACACCGGAAGGAGTAAAATCTATCAGCAATTCTCCCATAGCGCAAACATCGTACATGGCGTCCTCCAATCAATTTAAATTTTTAAGCCTGCTTAAAAAGAGCAGACTGGAAACTTCCCCAAATGCTTTAAGCTGCTCATAATCCTGTTTTGTTTCCGTATCCGCCCCTGAAAGAATCAACTGGTCCTGGGTGCGCAAATACCAAAGATAATGCTTGCTTTTAATAGTAATTCTTTTGCCGGTTGCAGTACAGTGCCTTGTTATTTGCTGTTCCAGAGTTTCTGCAAGTTCAATGTGATTGGCGTCTCCGGTAAGCCACAAAAAACAATCGTCCAGAATAAAAAGCGCTATCCGCCTAAAACCGTCCCTTATACTGTCATCATGGCGAAAACCGTCAAAAACCAGCCGGTATTTTCCCAACGAAAGATCGTAGCCGGAAAGCCGCAAATGTTTTCTGATATTGACAAGTTCGGTGTGGACTTCTTTTATTGCGTCCCTGTCCATTTTACCGGCGGCGATTAATGTTGCCCTTAGCTCCCGCATCTGGTTTTCGTAATGGTGATACTCGCTGGTACGGCTTAAAAAAGAATCGGTCTCCGAAAGCAGCCGCCAGGCATCGGTAGGTTGATCCGAAAGCAGGTTTTTTATTTTTGCCGAAAAAGAATTCCGCAGTGATTTTTTTTGTTCCAAGATAATTTTACATTAATGGCGGGAACAGGATAAGTCAAGAGGAAGAAGGAGAGAGAAGGAAGAAGGGAGAAAAGAGAAGAAGAATGGCGACAGGCACTGCTTGCACATCACTGAAAAACAGTGCCTGGCGCCCCTACTCACAAAAAGGCGCGGTGTCTTTTTACCTTGACCTTACTTATTTAGCGTATGCGGTAGTTTTGGTAAGGAAAACGAGCCATTTCGTTACTGTTGTAACTTTTTTGCCTGACGCTTCGGCTTCCTGGACTGCGGCGGCATACGCTTCATACCCCGAGTCCACCAGACCAAGAATGACCGAATATGACGCAATTACTGTAGCGTCATTGGATACCGCCTTGGCTTTAGAAATAAGACCGTGAGCATCAGCGGTCCCTCCGATAGAACTTGCGGTAGCGCATCCGGCAAGGAGCCATTTTTCTTCCTTTACTTTGGCAACAAAGTTTTAAGTTATGCGTTTGATTTCATAAAACCTTTATTGGATGGGCGTTCCGTACCGGCGGCACGGATGCCGCCCCCCATACATTTAGGATTCTATGGCGCCTAACTTCCCCTCTATGAGCAGGCGCACCGCCTGCTGATTATCCGCGGAATCCTGTCCGCGGGCAGTTCAAACAATCTTCTCAGGGCCCCTGCGCGAAGCGCCGCGCCGTGGATGGCGCGGCAGCCTCCTTTTCGTTTCCTGCTTACCACTGCTCCAAGCCGTCAGAGAGTTCACCACCACCAGATGCTTGGGTATATGTTCCGTTTATAGACGATGCACTACCGGTAAACCCGCTTATTGTGAGCGTGGTTCCTGAAACAGTTGCCGTTCCGGTAAGGGGCGGCGTTGTTGGGTTCGTGGGGTCAGCTAGTGCTAATGATGATGATGATCCGGTGAGGGTGTAGGAATACGCTCCTTCAGGTTGTCCTGTAGAAGACATCACTACCAACGTATTTTCCCCATCCTCACTGGTAAACATCAGCTGCTTACCATCAGCCCTCATCCAAGGCGCTCCGGTTAAGGGATCAGTTCCGCCGCCGCCACCGCCGCTCTTAGTCGCCGAGTTATACAGCACCAAGGTTGAACCCATCGTTCCGCCGGGGTTGGTAAGGGTCAGCGTTGACCCAGACACCGAATAGTCAACAGTACCGCTGACATTATTAACAGTAACAGTCAGCGTATTACCGCTAACCGACCATGCGGCATCCGCAGCAGCCATTTTGCCGGTTCCATCGGCGTTGATTATGATAGAAGTACCGCCAGATAACTGCCATGTTCCAACCAAATTCGATGGTATACTGCCGCCGCCACCGCCACCGCCACCGCCGCCACCACCGCCGCCGCCGCCGCCCGCCTCTGTAGGACAACCAGTCAGAACCATACCGAATGCCAGCGCGAGTACCAGCATTCCACCAAAAAATATCTTGTTTGCCATTGTTTTCTCCTTTACTTTGGCAACAAAGTTTGAGGCATTATGTTTGTTTTGCCGCAAAAACCGTGAATCTTTTCAGAACACATCGGTTTTTATGGCGCATAAAGCCCCTCTATATGCACATCGCAGTAACACTGCGTACATATATGCCTTTTTCTTTACTCCCGCAATGAATGCCGCAGGGGTGGGCCCCCCGGGGCCGGTCCCGCCCGTATCATAAAGGGGGTAGTATTGACCGGAACCGGTCTATTTTGGGCGGAGCTATCCGGTAAAAGATGACGGCGAGCGGCTGTCCGCCGGGGACTGTTTTGGACGGATCTATCCCTAAAAAAATGGCGGTGAGTATTATATATATATATGTGTGTGTGTGTGTGTGTGTGTGTGTGTGTGTGTGTGCAAGAACCGTGCCAAGTGGGGCGAATCAGGCGAAAAAAGTGAACTATTTTTTG
>JAITHQ010000032.1 GCA_031279925.1 Treponema sp.
ATTCAGCATGGTGCCCACCACTCCTCCGCCCAGGTGGATAGAAAAATGGCGCGCGAATAGTTCCTGGCCTTCGCCGGGTATATGGGGGAGTCCTGAAAACATAAGATCGATATTGGCCTTTCCGGCGCCGGCGACAAAGGGCATATCAGCGCCGCCCTGTGCCGCCGCCGGCATATTCAAAACCATAGGGGGCGTTGAGTTCAAAATACTGCGGAACCATGCGCCGGGCGATACCGTAGGAATTGACCAGGGGATGAAGCGCCAGGGCATCCACCGCCAGCGCCCTGTCGCTCCCGATTATGGCCTTTGAGGCAAGCCGCTCGTATGCTTTCACCCGGCGGATAAATTCAAGCCGGGCCGGGGGGATTGAACCAAAGGTATGCGGCACGGCTTCGCCGGATACTATGTCGCAGCTTGCTTCTATAATGTCGTCCGGTTCAAGACCGGGGATGGCGTTTCCATTGGGGACGCACAAAACCATGCCATTGTTCCTGCTGTTCCCCCGTGCGGTCTCGATATAGTGCAGCGCTACCCCCGCATAACCTCCTTCCGTGTTCAGGTTCAGTTTCCATGTACCGTTCCGGGGAACACCTGTTTCGCTGGCCATGTACATAGTTTCCCGCTTTTCAAACCACTTCTCATATATCGCAAGGCAGTCGTCAAGGGTGCGCTCATCCCCGTCTTTTATGTTTTTTTCCGAAAGTTCCCGCATCATGTTTTTATTTATCCCTTCAATCACTTCGCCCCGGGTCTTGTCCGCTCTGAGCATATGCTCCAGTGCCGACTCAGGATAAAAATAGTAGTACAGGTATTCATTGGGAATGCAGCCTAAATGCCGTATCAGGCCCTTGTCAAAAAATCTGAGATCCGTTTCTTTGTAAAAACGATCATCTTCCATGATCTGTTCCATTACATTCTTTCCATTCACTTTTATGTTATCGTAAAACGAAAGGTGGTTAAGCCCGTAAACCTCGGCGCTGAGGGCTTCGGCTCTTTCTCCGAACACCGCCGCGAACTGACGCATGGCGCCGCTGGGAGCATCGCAGATACCGTAGGTAAAATGAAAGCCCAAATCGCGCAGGGCCTGGGAAACAAGCCCCGCCGGATTGGTAAAGTTAAAAACCTTGACGGTTTCTTTTGCCTGTTTTTTGATGATACCGCAATAATAAGCCAAAGCGGGAATGGTTCGCATGGCAAAGGAAAAACCGGCGGCGCCCGTTGTCTCCTGCCCTATGACGCCGCACGAGAGGGCGATGCGTTCGTCCTGTACCCGGGCCGAGTCGCCGCCGGCCCGGATTGTCGTAATTACATAGTCCGCATCCTTGAGAGACTTTTCGGGGTCAGTTTCAAGCGAAAAATTTACATCCGGCGCTTCTCGGCGGCCGACCCGTAAAGCCAGTTCCCCGAATATGCGGAGTTTTTCGGCGTCGTTGTCCATGAAGACAATATTTTTTATGCCCAGGGCGCCGGTTCTGCGCGCAAGGCTTGAAGCCAGAAACAACGACCGGACTCCGCCTCCTCCGATAACAGTAATTTTCACAACTTACCTCCTATAAAAAATTCCAAATTATGAATGGAAAGACTATTCCTTTATCGCCCCGGCGGTCAGGCTTTCTACCACCTGTTCCTGTGCAATAATAAACACGATGATGGTTGGCAGCACAGTTATTATTACCGCGGCAAAAAGGGCGGTATAATTATTGGCGAAAGTGCCCATGTAATAATTAAGGGCTATGGGAATAGTACGCGCAGTATTGCCGCTGGTCAGCATCAGGGCAAAGTAAAATTCGTTCCACGTATTGATGAACTGCAGTATAGCCGCCGTTGCGATTCCCGGTTTTGCCAAGGGAAGAACCACATATACAAAGGTTTTCAAAAACCCCGCGCCGTCTATATAGGCCGCCTCTTCCATCGCCGCGGGGATGCTGCGGTAATAGCTGACCAAAATAAAAAAAGTCAGGGGAATACCGAATGCGGAATAAACCAAAATAAGCCCCTGTTTTGTATCGAATATAGACAGGACATTTAACAGGAAAAACAGGGGCTGGGAAATGGCCTGTGCGGGAAGAAGCAGCGCCGCCGAAATCAGCAGTATTATAAGCGAGCGTCCCCTGAATTTGAATCTTGATACCACATAGGCGCAGGGGGCAACGCAGAATGATGTTACAGCGATGCTGGCTCCAACTATGATAATGCTGTTTAGAAAGAATTTGGCTATGGGAGCGTACTTGAAAGCATCAATATAATTTTTAATACGCAGACTTGACGGAAGTGAAAGGGCGGAGGAATTGACCTCCGTATAGCTTTTGAAGGAACTGATAAAAACCCACAAAACCGGAGCCAGGGACACAAAAAGGAGCAAAAACAAAAATGCCGCCTTGATAACAGCAAGCGCGGGATTTTTTCCCCTACCTGACATGGCTGACATCCTTTTTTACAAAAGAAAAGAGCGCGTTTACCAACAACACCAAAAGAATGCCCATCAGTATTTGAAACATACCGATGGTATTCGCAACGCCGTAATTTGATTCCAGAGTGGCAGTCTTGTGGAGCAGTATGGGGAGGTTGAGTGTCGCGGAGCCGGGCCCTCCCTTGGTTGTAACGTAAATAATATCAAACTGGGATACCATGGCCACCGCAGCAAGAATCAAGCAGGTTTTTATTGAACTTTTAAGCAGAGGCAGCGTTATATATAAATCCGTCTGCCACCAGTTGGCCCCATCCATTATTGCGGATTCATAAATGTCTTTTGGAATAGCCCCGATCTCGGCCAGAAAAATAGTCGTGTTAAAGGCCGAATAAAACAGCCACAGCATTGTTACCGTTATAAAAGAATAATCCGAATTGCCAAAAAGATTTGGCGCCTTTGCCCCGTTCATACCGAGCTGTTTCAAAATTGATTTGATTATGCCAAACTGGGGGTTCAGAAGCAGCAAAAACATTACCCCCGTTGCGGCGGTGGGGATTATGTTGGGAATCAGGTAAATGGTCCGTATGGCTTTCCAGCCGGCGGGCTGCCGGTACAAAACCAGGGCCACTATAAGTCCCAGCCCCACATGCGCCGTTGTCTGCAAAATTACCCAGACAAGGGTATTTTTTGCCGCTATCCAGAATTCAGACGACGGTGAAAGTACACTGGCATAATTCTTTAGGCCAATGAAAACGGGTTTAACAAAAACGGTATACTTGGTAAACGACGTAACAAACACCATAACGATGGGAACAAGATACACCAGCGAAAAAAGAACGGCACAGGGAAGAACAAAAGCTGTTTTCCAGGGCAATTTATTGTTGATCATTGTCATCCCCATGCCATTTTTGTTTTGCGGCCCGGCCTCAAGCCGCAGACAAGTTCTTTTTTAGTCCTCGTTCCGTTCCGCCGCATCGGTCAGTTTTGCGCAGAAAGCGGCGGGACTGAGTTTTCTGTTTGCCAGTTCCGGAAGCTGAAGAGAAAAAGCATCCAATGTATTCTGGTACCAGTAAATTTGGTTTTGACCATAGGTTATTCTTGCCCTGGTCTGAAGGTCAAGGACAAGAGCCATAAGCGGGTCGTTCCGCTTGATGGAATCGGGGATCACAACCTTGGGGGATTCAGGCTGGAGGCCGGTCATTTCCAGCGCCTTTATCTGATTATCAAGGGTTGTTTCAAATTTAAGAAAGGCCGCCGCCGCATCAATTTTTTTCGGATCTTTGGCGCCGATCATATCTCCCGGACTGGGCACCATCGACATGCCGTATTTGGGCATCAGCATAACCCCCACTTTTTCATAAAAACCGGCGGGGGCTTTTTCCTCGTTTTTGAAATCCGGTATCATCCAGGGCCCGTTGGGGAACATGGCGACTTCACCGTTGAAAAAATGCGTTGCCATGGGATCGTAGTTTCCTCCTATGGCGTCCGCCGTGGTATAGTTTGCCAGCATCCTTTGCAGGGTTTCGGCGGCGGCCACAAGTTCCGGCGTATTGTAATTTCTGGGATGGAAGGTATTCATCCAGGCGTTTCCGGCATCGCTGCCGGTTCCTATCAGCGCCGAAAACCACAGGTTGGAAAGCCATCCGAAATCGGCGGTATCCATTCCTATGGGAATAATACCTTTGGCTTTAAACGCTTCACAAACGGCGAAAAATTCTTCCCATGTTTCCCAGGCAACCGCCGGAGGCGTGATACCAGCCTTTTGAAACAATTCTTTGTTGTAATATAAGAACGTTACTTCCTTTTGTGTCGGAACGGCGTAAATTTTTCCACCCACCGAATTATAGTCCAGAGACGCCGGATCAAAGAGCCCCTTCCATTCAGGGTCGTTATCAAAATAGGAAGAAAGATCCGCTATCTTTCCCGCCCGGGCGGCCATCTCGACAAAGTTATTGCCCCCCGTCAATACAATATCAGGCAAATCGCCTGACGAAATGAGCAGCTTGATCTTCTGGTTAAAGGCATCGGTGGTGGGTATCTCTTCAAAATCAAATACAACATTTTTTCCAGCTTCTGTTTTTACGAATTCCGTAAACAGGTAATCAAAATAGGGGGCGGCAAAATCCGTACCGACATGGTAGTTGATTACCTTTAGGGTAACTTTGTCATCAGTTTTGGCGTTTTTTGTTCCACAGGATGCCATCACTCCTGCCAGCACAGCGCCGGCCAGCAGTAACCAAAGCGCTGTTTTTAACCGTGTTTTCATAGATTCCTCCTCAAAAAAGCAGTTTAATACATGATACCTGGTAAACAATAAAAGTAAATAAAATTGTATGACTTATTGTTGGATTTTCTTGATTTGCCGGACAAGAGGAATACGAAATACTCCTTGGGAACTTCTTATACTGTAAATATCTTGACATTTCTTGTAAAATTTTGCGTTTCCATTGATAATGGGTAAAATCTGTGGCATAATACCTCTACAAGTGCTTTTGGGGGGAAGTGAAAGATCATGTCCCGACTAAACGGGGTTCTTACCCTTTCCATACTGCTGGTAGTGGCAGTTTCGCTGTTACTGGGAGGCGGTTTTTTTTACGTCAGCAGCGCCAGAGCATTGACTGCCGTTTACAACGCCGATATTGCAGGAAGGCTGGATCAGATAAACCGGAATATTCACAATCAAATAGCCATAATTGATTCCATTTATCCGCATTTTATGTCCAACACCATCATCAGGGAGAACCTTGATTTTGCGACCCGTGAATACTGGAACAGGGACTTAGTGGCGCGCCGGCTGGAAATTGAACGGCAGATGAGCTATATGATGGTAAACAGCTTTCTGTGGAGCGAAGACATTGTAACCGCTGTTTATATTTTTGATTCCGGAGGGGGCTGCGCAAGCCTGTCGCTGCACAAATCCCTGGAGGAATACCAGGCCCGCGCCCGGACTGTCTACATGGAAATCGATGGGCACTCTACATCACTGGAAATAGCCGTCCGGCACGGCTCGATTTACTTTATAAGAAATATCTTTAGCTGGCACACGGGAGAAAAAATTGCCGCCCTGGTGATAGAGATAAACGAAAATAAATGGAAAAATCTGTACACCGCCGGTACGGATGAAAACTGGCTTGTCTTTATGCATAACGGCAATTTAACATTAAATCTGGGCCGTTCTGTTTTGCGGGAGGATGCGGCAAAGATTGAGGAGCTTGTTATTGTTTCCCGGTATAGTTATGGTTTTCAGGAGGTTTTTCTTGCGGGAACGGAATATTTTATTGCTTCCCATAAAACCGGCTATGCGGATTTTGTTTCCGTCGTGGCCGCCCCCAAAAACTATCTTTTGCGGAACATGAACAGAACCCTGCGGGTATTTATTGTTTTCTATTTGGCAATCATGCTGGCGTCTTTGGTTTTTACTACGCTGCTCAGTTATTCTTTTAACCGGCGGATTCTTTTCAAAAACGCGGAAATACAGGCGCTGCGTTCCCAAATTGCACCTCATTTCCTGTTTAATGTTCTCAATACCATCGCATGGAAGGCAGAAATGAGCGGCAATACCGAAGTATACCAAATGACCATTGCGCTCAGCGAACTGCTGCGGGCGGGAACCCTTTCAGCAGACAAAGATTTTGTTACCCTGAAGGAGGAGCTTGACTATGTACAGTTTTACCTGTACCTGCAAAAACAGCGGTTTGGAGACAAGTTTACCGCCGAGCTCCTTTATGACGATGAACTCCTCGGTACTGTGGTGCCCCGTTTCAGCATCCAGCCTTTGGTAGAAAACGCAATCTCCCACGGCCTTGAACCACTGCCCGGCGGAGGGCGGCTGGTGATTCGTATTTTCCGCTCTGAGGGCGGTATTCATATAGAAGTTGAAGATAACGGCGTAGGTTTTCCTGATCATTTTAACATCAATGCCCAGAACAAATCTTTTAAGAAAGAAAACCATATCCATATTGGACTAAAAAATCTGAACCAGCGGCTGATACTGCTTAACGGCAGCAAGCGGGGGCTTTCAATTCGCAAAAAAAGCGGCGGCGGAACGGTAGTCTCGTTCAGGCTGCCTAAAACAAGGGATGGAGTGTAATGCCCTGGAAGCTCTTGATTGTGGATGATGAGGAAACAATATGCCAGGGGCTGGGTTATATGCACTGGGAAGAACTGGACTGCGTGGTTGGCGGAACCGCCCGGGACGGCGCCGAGGCGATTGAGTGGATAAAACGCAGCCAGCCCGATATTGTGATCACCGATATAAAAATGCCCCTGGTAAACGGAATCGGCGTAGCCCGGTACATTCATGAAAATGCTCCCTGGATAAAGGTAATTATCCTTACAGGATATGCCGATTTTGAATATGCCCATTCCGCCATATCGTATGGCGTGGCTGATTATGTGCTTAAACCAATTTCCAAAGACACGCTGATTAAGTCAGTCAAAAAAATAACTGAAGAAATTGCCCGCGACAGAAACAACAGAAAACTGTCGCAGGAACAGATATTCCGGGAACTGGCCGCCGGTTCTTCGGAAGCGAAAAAGCTGGAGGACCGGGCAGCAAAGTGCGGCATTGCTTTGGACAGTTTCCACGCTACGGTCTTTGACGCGGAGGAAAACGCTTTCGGAAATCCATTGAAACGCCTGGACTATATTATGGAAAGCCTTTCGGAAAAGTGTCCTGATGATTATGTATTTAGTCTTGACGGCCGCCTGTTCTGGCTGAGCCGGACCGGCGGCGAATATCCCCGGCGGATTGTTGACATCTGCGGCGAAATCATAAACATAGGCCGGTTGTTGTATGCGCTTTTTGTGTCCGCGGGCGTAAGCGGACGACACCACGGCCTGGCGGAACTGCCCGCCGCCGTCAACGAGGCTCTCGGAGCCCTGGGGCGGAATTTTTATTCCAACAGAAGTATTTCCTTCCACGAGAAAGAAACGGACACGACGCCAGCGAAGAATGTTCCTGCCCTCTGTACCGAAGAGTTGTTTATCCTGGAAAAAAATCTTAACGACCGGAACTTTGATGAAGTCTCCCAAAGCCTGGCGGCTTTGTTTTCAAAACTTAAATGTTGCGCCGCCCTGGAAGGTGATGCGAAAACAGTGTGTGTGCAGGTTTATTATATTTGTACCAGCGTTTTAATAAAAAACGGCCTTGTCTTTCTGCCGGACAGGGAAAATGGAACGTCGAATCTGGATGCCCCGGCATACAGGCGGCTTTTTTTGCAGATCCGGGGCAGCCGGGGCATTACAAGCCTGGAAAACGCCGTTTCAGAACTGCTGGCCCAAACCGTTGATATTTTATCCAACCAGGGCAGAACTGTAAGCCTGCCGGTAAAAAGGGCCCTGAGGTACATCCATGACAATTATCACCGGAGTCTTTCCCTGGAGGCGATCGCCGGAGAAATACACATAAATCCCTCTCATTTGAGCCGGATCTTTAAAAAAGAGCTGGGCAAACCCTTAACGGAATATATCAACCA
>JAITHQ010000092.1 GCA_031279925.1 Treponema sp.
CTGAAAGCGAATAACGACGTTCCCTCTACCCAGACAACGATCAATACGCTTTTGAATGATCCAAACGCGGATCCTATTATGAAAATCTCCGCCTATGAAGCGGCAAATACCGCAGTCCCCCGGGCTTTAACTCCCGGTTATCCTGAATACTCAACTATCATGGATGGGGTATTTGAGGATATCCGGAACGGTTCCAATGTGAAGCAGACATTGGATAAAGCGGTACGGGATATTAACTCGGCGCTTGCCAAATACAAATAGACAAAAAATTTGAAAGAACCGGCGGTCATGCCGCCGGTTTGAATGTGGCGCAGAGGGGGGCGAAAGTGAGTCATATTGCCATACAAAAAAAAGCGCATCTCTTGCCTTATTTGCTTATTCTTCCAGCCTTTATGCTCATCCTTTTTTTTAAGGCTTACCCGATCATTTCTACTTTAATTGAAGGTTTCAGAAACCGGGGAATGTGGACACTTTCGGTGTACAGACGGGTTTTAACAGATATTACTTTCTGGAATTCCATGTGGATCACAATTAAGATAAACTTGGTGATGATCCCCTTCCAGGTTTTTCTTGCCTTTATGATGGCTCTCCTGGTGAATGTGAGTGTCCGGGGGATCGGTGTTTTCCGTACCATCTATTACCTTCCGGTTACTATTTCCCTCACGGTCGCCACAATTCTCTGGAACATGATGTTCAGCCCTAACAGCGGGATCATTAACAGTCTTTTAGGGCTGATGCGCATCCCGCCCCAGGGATTCCTCATCTCCAAGAGTCAGGCCCTCTGGAGTATCGTAGCTATCGCTTCCTGGAAAGGGGTAGGTTACTGGATGATGTTCCTTTTGGCAGGGCTGAAAAACATTGACACTTCAATTTATGAATCGGCCCGAATTGACGGGGCGAACTGGCTGGTCACGATTATTCGGATTACCCTGCCTATGATCAGAAAGGTCCTTCTTTTTGTGCTGGTGGCCAATACCACGGCGAATGTACTGCTCTTTGTGCCAATGCAGATGGTAACCAATGGGGGGCCTGAGGGAAGTACCAATGTACTGATGTATGAAGCCTACAAATCAGCCTTCCGTTTCGCCGACCGGCCCCGTTCCGCAGTTATGGTTACAACGCTGTTATTGATGATTATCCTTATCTGCATAGCCCAGTTCAAGCTCCTCAATGAAAAAGACGAATCGGCGCTTAAGGGGTGACAAGAAATGAAACTGAAATCTCTTGTTAAGACCACGGTTATTTATGCGGTACTTATCATATTAACAATCGTCACTATTTCCCCCCTGCTATGGGGACTCGCTTCTTCTCTCAGGCCCGATGAGGAGCTTTTTAAGTACATTATGCCCTTTTCCGCAAAAACTTTTATCCCCCAGAAATTGACCTTCTATAGTTATGTCCGTCTCTTTACGGAATTTAATTTTCTAAGGCCCATTCTTGTTACTCTGGCGGTTACCATAATCACCATATTTTTTGGCTGTATCGTAAACGGAATTGCCGCATTCTCCTTTGCCACCTTTAATTTTAAATTTAAGAAAGTCATTTATACTATTGTTTTGCTAAGTTTCATGATCCCCTTTGAGGCAATCGCCATGCCCCTATACAATGTAGTAAACCAGTTCGGCTGGGTAGATACCCTGCATGGGATCATTATACCCAGTATTGCCGATGGTTTGGTGCTGTTTCTGTTCACCCAGTTTTTCCGGGATATTCCGGTGAGTCTTATTGAGGCTGCCAGGGTTGATGGAGCAAGCTGGGGCACAGTCTATCTTAAAATTATTGTGCCCTCCTCGGCGCCGGTATTTGTTACCGCAGGGCTTATGACGTTTATGAACCAGTGGAATTCCTATCTCTGGCCTTTGCTTGTCGCCCGCTCCCGCAATATTCAGCTTATTCAAATAGCCATTAGTTCTTTCCGCGGGGAACGGACTACCCTGTGGGCCTGCCTCTATGCCGGTTCGATCATTTCTGCCTTCATCCCCCTTTTCCTGTTCCTGCCTTTCCAGAAGTACTTTGTGCAGGGAATTATCAGCTCCGGCGTCAAGGGTTAGATTTCATCGTTACAGTGTTTACGCACCTACCCAATGTGGTCTTCCCGCATTTCAAAACAGCCGAAGCTGGTCAGCCAGCGGCGGTAAAGGCAAAAATATTTTCCCGCAGGACAATTCCGCCTGGAACATTCGGGACTCCGGATTCTGCTTCCCCCGGCGATTACCGGGGCCTTCCAGATTTAATCAACAACCCCGCCCTGCAGGGACTATAGCGGCTTATGTTTTGCGGGTCAAAAAGCTTCCCCGCGCAAGCGGATTATTGGATATTAGACCCTCCGCACGAATAAAGCTGCAATATTTTAGTTTTTCGGCAAAATATTTAGTAAATTTACAGAAACATCAATTTAATTCATTATATTATATAGAGTTACAAAAATACAAAAAATTAAAAAATACCTTGACATCTGATAATTTTTATGCTATTGTCTAAATTACTATAATTTTATTCTAAAATTTTTAGTGAAACAGCCGAATGGCTTAAAATTGTAGTGCAAGGTTCAAACATGACCGGATTACCGGTTTTGTATACCGGGATACTTCGTATTTGCGAAGTAAATTTTTTTGGAGGAACACAACATGAAATCTACAGTAGCAAAAAGGAAAACCTTTGTTGAGGGTATTAAAGACCAGTTTTCTACGAAAACCCTGGTACTTATTCCGATCTCGGTGGGTATTAATCTGGTGGGCGGCATGATCGCTTCCAGCTTAAAGCTGCCCCTTTTCCTGGACATGATAGGCACTATTTTATCCGCGGCTCTTGGGGGGCCCTGGGTGGCCGCGCTGGTAGGATTTCTTACCAATATATTCCTGGCCCTGGTCTCGAATCCTGTTTATTTGCCCTATTCACTGGTAAGTGTCGGATGCGGTCTGGTCGCAGGGTTTATGATCCGCGGGGGCTTATTCAAAAAATGGTGGGGCATTGTATTAACTTGTATCGCGGTTACGCTGATTTCAGTCATCATTTCGTCAACCATTACCGTTCTGGTTTTTGGCGGAGCCACCGGAGCCACCGGCTCTTCCATTTTAACCGCGACTCTGATTGCCGCGACTCAAAATATCATAAAGTCGGTAGTGGCATCCTCGTTTATCGAAAACCTTGCGGACCGGGCCATTGCCTTTGTTCTGGCCTACATTATTCTTAAACGTATCCCCAAACGCTTTTTAAGCCAGTACTCTATCGATTCCATGAGTGAAGACAACATGGATGATGACGAACAAAGCAAGCAAGGGGAAACGGAAAACCAATAACCGGGTGGAGACCTATATGCCGGAAAAACGAACAAGCAAATCCAAAAAAACATCGTCGTATATCCCTATTGATTCGCCGATAGACAGACTCCATCCTATGGTAAAAATTTATGGCATCCTCTGTTTGGGAATGGGGGGCGCTATTTTTCCTTCATTTTTTCTTACCTATGCGGTAGTGGTCTTTCTTTTTTTTATCGCGGCAAAGGCAAAACTTTTAAAGCGGTTTGCAAAATTTGTTATAACCTTTGCTATTCCCTTGCTGGTCATGCTGATGTTTATCCAGGGCTTATATAGTCCAAAGAATGTAACGGTTCTTGCGGATTTTGGTTTTGCCCGGCTGGGATTGGAGGGCGTACTCTATACCATAAAAATTGTAGGAACCCTTTTGGTTTTCCTTGGCGGTTTTTATTTAATGACCACTACCACTTATCCGGGTAAACTGGTTGCGGCTTTACAGGGCGCGGGAATGCCGCCCCATGCGGGTTACCTTATTTTAGCAAGCCTTAATGTAGTACCCCAGATTCAGCGCCGGATTTCCATTATTCAGGAAGCCCAAACAGCCCGCGGGGTTGAAATAGACGGCTCGATGGGAGTACGGCTCAAGGCTTTCCTGCCCATTATTGGACCGGTTGTTATGAGCTCCCTGGTAGACGTTCAGGAACGGGGAATGACTTTGGAGACCAGGGGATTCGGCGCTGCGGGGGTAAAACCTTCCAGTTACATAGAACTGAAAATTTCCCCTGCGGAAAAAAGGGCAAAGGCAATTATGGTTGTTTTTCTGATTCTTTGTATTGCCGCCGCCATTATCTGGAAATTGATAGCTTAAACAGGGGAGCGCCTTATGTCCAAAGTCGTAGAAGTAGAACACTTCAGCTTTAAGTATAACGAAGGAAAAAAGAGAGTCTTAAATAATATTAATTTTGAGGTTCAGCAGGGGGAATTTCTATGTATCATTGGCCCCAATGGTTCTGGGAAATCTTCCCTTTGTAATGCTCTGGTGGGGTTAATCCCTTCATATTTCCGGGGACCGGTACGGGGCCGTATCAGGATCATGGACGAAGATACCCAGGAAACCACTGTTGCAAAACTTGCGCGCAAGATCGGGCTGGTTTTTCAGAATCCCTTTAACCAGCTTTCCTATACCACCAGTACCGTAGAAGAAGAATTGGCATACGGCCTTACCAACCTGGGGATGGGCCGGGATGAAATGAAAGAGCGGGTCTTAAACATTGCGAATGTTATTCGGGTAGAACATTTGCTCCATAAAAGCCCCCTGGAATTATCCGGCGGGCAGGTTCAGCGGGTGGCTATTGGTTCCGCGCTGGTTATGCAGCCCCGGATTTTGGTGCTCGATGAATGTACCACCCAGTTGGACCCCCTGGGCAGCGAAGAAATTTTTGATATTGTAAAAAAACTTAACAGCGAAGGTATTACAGTTATCATGGTTGATCATGATATGGAACGTGTAGCCCGCTGCGCGGACAGGATTCTGGTACTGTATCAGGGAGCCATTCTGGCCATTGACAGCCCTGCCGCAATTTTTGCCAATCAGGAAATCACTTCAAAAGGGGTAAACATTCCCGATTATTCCCGGTTTAGTTTGGCTTTATCTGAACAGGGCATGTATTCAGGGCAGCTTATAGCAACTGAAGATGAGGCGGTCCGCATTGGAATGGAGATAGTGGGAAAATGAAAATCGAAATCAAAGAACTGCGGCATGTGTATCCTACCGGCGATGAAGCCTTAAAGGGCATCAGCCTGTGTATAGAAGGCGCTACTCCGGTAGCAATTGTCGGGCAAAACGGTTCCGGCAAAACCACCCTGGTAAAACATTTTAACCGTATTCTTTCACCCAGCTCTGGAGAAGTGTTGATTAACGGAAAAAAGACTACGGAACAGTCTACCGCAAAATGGGCTGGAAAAGTAGGTTATGTTTTTCAGAATCCCGATGATCAGCTTTTTTTAAGTACCGTAAAAGACGAATTGGAATTTGGCCCCAGGCGGCTTGGAAGGGACCCTGGCCGGATCGAAAAATTGCTGCCTCAAGTTGCAGAACTTTGCGGGCTTGAAGATCGCCTGGCCGAACATCCCTTTGACCTGACAGCGACAGATAAAAAATTCTGTACCATAGGATCGGTAATGATGATGGAAAGTGACGCCATCATTTTTGATGAGCCAACCTGCGGCCAGGACCTTAACGGCACCAAGCGCCTGGGCCGTATTGTGGACTATTTGATTTCCCAGGGGAAACTCTGTATCACCATTTCCCATGACATGAAGTTTGTCGCAGATAAATTTAAGCGGGCGATTGTTTTATGCCAGGGAAAAGTTCTGCTGGATGGAACATCCGCCGAGGTCTTTTCCCAGCCAGATATAATCAAAGCCAGTTTTGTATCGCCTCCCCCGCTGACCCGACTTGGTCAAGGCATCGGTTTGCCGGAGACTGTTTTTACCGTTGATGAACTCATCGGAGCCATGAAAGGAAAAATAACCGCATGAATAATGTTATTGTGCAAATTTATAGCCTCACAACCGTAGAAGACGCCAGAATGGTTATCGCACTGGGAGCGCATCACATCGGCGTTTCCTACGGAAAAATTGTACGGACCCCGGCGCAGGTAAGCTGCGAAGAAGCGAAAGAAATCTTCGAGGGAGTTCAGCCCAGAGCGGTAAAAATCGGCCTTACCGTCGCAGAAGACCTGGACGAAATATCCGAAAACCTCCGCGTTGTCCTTCCCGATGTATTGCACCTCTCCGGCAATATCGAAGCCGTCTCCCCTTCACAGGTGGAAATATTAAAAAACCGTTTTCCCGGTCTTAAGATCATGCAGGCTATCCCGGTATTGCAGAACGTTCCGGCAAAAGAACAGAAAGCCTTTGAATACATAAAGCAGTACGAAAAGGCAAGCGATTTTTTTCTTATTGACACCAAAGCGGTTTCCGCAGCGGACATAGGCGCTACCGGGTTAAGCCATGACTGGAATATAGACCGCGCTCTGGTGGAAAGCACCCGTGTTCCGTGCATAATAGCCGGAGGGCTTAACAGCGAAAATGTGGCGGAGGCAATAGAGACGGCGCGGCCCTATGGAGCGGATTCGTTTACCTGGACGAATTACGCGAAGCAGCCAGCCGGGCGCCGTGGGATAAAGGATGCGGAAAAGGTTAAAGCCTTTATCGATGCTGTAAAAAATGCCAATGTCCCAAACAAATAAAAAGGTACTGGTAGTGGGGGACTGCTGCGTGGATCTCCTGGTTCCGCTGCCTTCCGTAACTCCGGGAAAACCGGTAATTTTCTATGAGCCGGTTCTTCAGGGCGGCGGAACCGCTGCCAATACGGCTATCGCCTTGAGAAAACTTGCTATTCCGGTTGAGTTTATGGGAACCCTGGGGGAAGATACCTATGGCAGGTATATCATAAATGAATTTAGGGATGCGGGAATCGGCATTGATTCTTTAATAATAGAACCGGAACTTAATACGATCTGTGTTTTTGCTTTTATCGACAAAACCGGCGAGCGTTATTTATGGGGCTGGCCAAGGGTTAATCAAGCCTTTAAGGAATTACCGGCGGCCAAAATTAATTGGGATGCAATTGATAATGCAGCCTGGATTCACAGCTCTGGAATGGTTTTAACCTATGACAGCGGTTCCCGGCATAATGTTATACGGATTTTTAAGTATGCCCACAAGAAAGGGATACCAACGTCTTTTGATTTGAATCTCCGGGTAGATACCGGAATCTTGGATCCGCAATACCGGGATGCGGTTCTTGAAATTATGGAATTCTGTACCTATGTCCTGGGTTCCGGGGCGGAAGAATTTTATTATCTCCATCCTTGTGATAATTGGAGAGAAAGCGCCGCTTATTTTGTACGTGATAATCGAACGATTATTGCCCGGATGGGTAAAGAGGGTTCCATAGCTATGAATTCCATTAATACCTGGGAAGCGGAAGTTTTTCCTGTGCAGGTAGTGGATACTGTAGGGGCAGGGGATGTGTATAACGCCGGGTTCATTGCCGCTTCTTTGGCCGGTAAACCGCTGCAGGAATGTATCCTTTGGGGAAATGCGGTCGCCAGCTTTAAGGTCGCACGGCACGGCGCCCGATCTGCACCCAGCCGCAAAGAGTTAGATGAATTTTTTATTCGTGCCGAAGGGTTTAATACCCAAGAATCCGCTTGCGCGGGAGAGCTTTAGGGGCCTTATAAAGGGTGCTAAATCCGGCTGCAATACTTAGAGCCTGTTCAAATTGTGGATTTTTGCAGTCAATAGACCGCAAAAATCCCGATTTTCGGGCTCTTTTGGAGCCTGCAAGGTAGAATTTTGGCGTTTGCAACGCCAAAATTCCAGA
>JAITHQ010000128.1 GCA_031279925.1 Treponema sp.
AAATCAATTTTCAGGTCAGACATACAATTTTTAGTAGAATTTGTCCACAAATTGAAGGTTCTGGACACGGTTTTAGCAATAAAATGAAAGAAAAATTATGAAAATTGATTTCCGTGTGCTTGCCCCCCGTAATCTTGACCTTTTGGCGTCTTTTTACCACGATTAACCATGAACGAATTTAATACGCCTTTAACCGGCGGAAAAACTGCCGGAACGGAAGGCCGCCCGCCGCTTGCTGTTTGGCAGGAAACCTGCACGGTTCGTTTTGGCTCGATTGACTGCTCGGACCGGCTAAGCCTGGATTCAATTTTTAATTTTTTTCAGGAAGCGGCAATTAGCCATGCGGAACATTTGGGCGTAGGCCGCGAGGCTATGGCCCGTACGAATCAAGTGTGGATTCTTTCCCGTATGTCGGTAGCGGTTGACCGCCGCCCCCAATATGGCGAAACCATTGCCGTGCGCACCTGGCCCCGGGGCGGAGAAAAACTTTTTGCCCTGCGCGATTATGATATTCTGGATGCCAAAGGTAAAACGGCTGTCCGGGGCAGAAGCGGCTGGCTTATTATCGACATGGAAAAACGCCGCCCGCTGCGGCCACAGGCCATTATGAACACGCTGCCCCTGAACGAAGGCATGGACGCGCTGCCTGCGCCGCCCGCCGGCCTTGAGGAGCGTAAAGACCTGCAAAAAACAGCCAGCCGCCGGGCGCTGTACTCCGATGTAGACTATAACGGCCACGTGAACAATGTCCGTTATGTTCAGTGGATACAGGACACCCTTGAGCCGGAACTGCTGGAAAAAGCGGATTGTATGCGTCTGGATATTAACTATGTAAACGAAATTCTGCCCGGCGAAACAACCGAAATTTGGCAGGCAAAAATTGCCGCCGGCAAAATTGCCGCCGGCACAGCCCACGCCTTTGCCTTTGAAGGCAGAAAGGCACAGGGCGGCGCGGCGGCGTTCCGGGCGGAGCTGCAGCTTTGGTAAACGCTACCAGCCGAATTTGATTCCTACGTTTACGGTAAGGCCGCCGCCCTGCCAGCTTTTTACAAAACTCTGCGACTGGGAGGCAAGGCCAATATCAAGTTCAAACGCCCGCAGGTTAAGGGCAAAATCGAGGCTGTTCCTCCACGCCCGGTCTTCGTAGCCAATTCCAATCGTGGTAATAAAAATATTGGCAAGATCGCAGCGGGCCTTTACACCAGCTTCAACAGCCCCTTTTTGCATATATAGCCGGCTTATAGAAAAACCCAGCGAGGGAATAACCGTTAAGATCGGCGTTTCAAAGGGACGGTAATTGGCATAAAAAAGCATCTTGAACGGACGGTAAACATCCAGGTTCCCCTTTAAATAAACCGGCTTAAAGTCGTCTGGCATGTGGATAGCATCTTCCGGCAGATCGTTTCCCCCCAGCATATCGGCAAGGTCAATATAACTGGTATCAATATAGCCCGATCCTTCTATCTGCATGTAGTGAGTAAGGGTCGATTTAATAAACGGAAGGTTGGTTATATCCGCCCCTACATCGAGCCAGGAATACAGCGGATACTCCACGCCAAGGCCCAGGTCATAACCAATAGCGGTTGCATCGAAATCCCGCAGCATGGCGGAAATCTCCATTTTTCCATCTACTATGCCCTGTATGGGAACCGGGGAGTACACAGCGACATCGTAATCCAGGGCCATTCTTACCCCTTCGTTTCCGGCGGGGTTTGTAACATTCTTCGAGGTGTACTTAATCCGGGGCTCGGTATATACCAGGGGCAGGTAGCCTGCCGGCCTTACTTTAACTTTAAAATCTCGAACATGGAAGAACACCGGAATACCCAGTTCAAAGAAGGCCGCCGCGCCGGCGCCGATGTCATGCGGCTCGGTAAGTACGAGTATGTTTTCCGAAACCGACACATTCCCGCTGGCACTAACATTGGTATCAATGCCAAAGCCCCATTTGTCATGCCAGTTAAAGGCAAACGAAAAAGGCTTAACGCCCAGCGCCGCGTCAAATTTGAATCCGTCAAAGGCATTGTCAAGATTCACCTTTGCCGTTTCCTGCAGAATTTCAGCGGCGGATACAACATCGTTTGAAAACTGCGCTTTAACGCCAAAACTCAGTTCAACCATACGGTTTTTAAAGCGGAAGCGCTTTTTTTGGGGTTCCTCTTCGGCCTCTTCTTCTGGTTCCGGCTCGGCGGCAAGTTCTTCGGGCGCTTCGGCTGTTGGGTCTACATCATCGTATGCAACCCAGACATAATCCTGAATAGCCGAATCCCAAACCCATTCCCCTGTTCCCTGCTCAAAACCGTTTCCGGGTTCCGGGGGCGATTCAGGAGCGTTGCCTTCCGAATCAGCCCTTTCGAGCCTTTCTGGCTCCTGAATCACTTCCTGGGCCTGCAGGGACGCAAAACCTAAAAGTATACATAGGCAAAATAGCAGTTTCTTCATTCTACAGGCTCCTTATTTGGTTAAATCTATGATGTAGCTGCCGCTGGCAGTAATATCAAGCCGTACCGGCACAAGGTTTCTTGGAATTTTAAGCTGGGCCGCTTGGGGGAACTGGAGCCTGATATGGGGGTAAATCATGTTCTCCTGAATAATCTTCATTTCCGGGCCGCCGGCCTCCAGATTGATTATTTTGCCGGTTAGGGGAATTCCATCTTTGAACAGATTGTTGGCTTCGTCAATTTTAAGGATTCCCCCGCTGAACAGTTCAGCATCAAACTCCAGAGACATTTTAAGGGAGTTAATGTTAATATCGTCAAAGATGGAACCGGTTGGTTTCCCGGTCTTTGAGTCCTTTTTTCTGCCAAACAGGTCTGTCGTCTTTGCATTACCGTCTGTTTTGAACATTTCTTTAAGATCCAGGGTTGCGCCAGATGGGTCTTTTGCCTCCAGTATCAGGGGCATTAAAATGAGTACCCGCGCATGTATGCCGTGCCCGCTGCTGCTGCCGTTATCAACGTTATTAAACGTCTCCGGCGTAACGGTTATAAAGGGCGGCAGCCCCATTGTATATTCAAACGAAAGGTTTTTGGGACTGTCCGCCAACAGGCCGCCAAACTTATCGCTTAGTTCAATTCCATCCGGGGGCAGTGCTGTATCCTCGTAGACATACTCGCCGTCTGCGTTTTTGGGGGGAAGAGCGGGAAGAGTCTCGTACACATGGTGCTTCAACTCAACCTTGTCCAGTTCGAGCAAACTAAACTCCTCGGTAATACCGGCTTTGTTTTCGTACTTTGCCTGGAATTCCAACGTTGGCTCCATAGCTTCCATAAGCCCTTTCGGGCCTTGCAGGAACAATTTGGCCTCTATGCCGCTAAAGGTAAAACCGTCCAAAAACTTGCTCATGCTGGACAAATCGACTGGCGTTTGTCCTGGTTTGGGGAAACTGCCTTCAAGCATGTCCGTATCCTTGTTCGATTCTTTCAGGGCCTCTTTCAGGTCAACATCCGCCTCTTTCCACTTCTGTGTAAAGGTAACTTCACCCTGAATGTCCAGTGCCACGCCTGGCGTCAAGTCCGCAATTTCCACTACCTTTGCGCCGTTTATGGGCTTTAGATCAACATCAAATTCCAGTTTCTTTGGAGCGCCCGCATTGTCTTTTAGATCTAGCTCTATGGGAACTGTGTTTCTGTATATGTTGTCCCCTACTCCAAGTTCTCCACCCATGTGTATAGGCTCCAGCGGAAAGTCCGGGTCTATAGATGTAAGTACCATTACAAAATCCTGCAAGGGGAAACTGGTAAAATTAAGGTTCAGTTCTACGCCGTTAACCACCGTGCCGCCCGTAACCTCGTAGGGATCATAATAGATGGTTTTTACAAATTTGGACGCATCTGTAAGGTCTATGGGAGGGATAGTGGGATTCGGAATAGCGTTTTCCATGTTCCAATGCACTTTTGCAAGTTTGGTGATTTCCATTTTTATTTCGAGGTCAATGTCTATGTTCCCATTGCCTGCATCGGTATTGGAAAGCATAAAACTGGCGCCAGTGGGGGGGCTTACAGTTATTTTGCTTTGCGGTATAGTCCCACCAGCGGCAGTAATAATGTTTATATCTTCCGGGCTAAGGTGCTTGCCTTGCATGGGTGTATTTGCGCTTGTAATGTTCCATGCCGTAGCGGCAGGATTGGCCGAATCGTATGTCAGGCCATTGTATGGCTTGTTATCAACCGTGCTTGTGTAGCCAGCCTGTGTAATGTTGATGTCATACGCTGGAGCAAAACCTTCAAACCAGGAATCACCGCTGGTCTTATCGGTTGGCAGCTCGCCATCGATGGTAAGCTGGCCAGCGCCAATTTCGGCATGAATAAATTCAGGCGGAAGTGTGCCTAGATCAATATCTGAAAGAGAAGAGGGGATTTCGATAGTGATAGGGTTGATACTGTTAAGGCCAGTTGCGCCCTGAATCTTTAAATTTTGTACTGTCACCGATATTCCCATGTTAAATTGTGTTCCCTGTTGTGCGGTAGAATTGTCGGTTACAGTTCCAAGCCGGAAGACTGGCTTTTTGGTATTATCGGTATAGATGGTTTTACCCGCAAGATCGATGGTTACTGTTGCGGTAGTGGTGGTTGAATTTAATGTAACCGGATTGGGGGTTCCATTGGAAATACTGTTAGTGTTAGGCTTATCATTTTCAGTCAGACCTACGCCGTTTAGACTAATTGCAATGTTATTGGGCGCACCGCCGCTGCCGGATGTAAGCGTTAGGGTTAGAACCATTTGCCCCTGATAAAACTTTAAGGTTTCAAAATTGCTCCCGTTAAAATCGAAAATATCAATTGGCTGTGTGGTAATATTGGTCCCATTGCCCCCCGTCACCAACGGCACAGATATTTGCTGCTTCAAAGAACCAGTCATCGAAGTAGTGAGTTGACCAAGCATGGTGTTTAAATTGACCGTTGTCGTGTCTTCCATTGGAGCGGGGACCAAACCCGGTATATCAATTGTTTCGCTAATTGTAGGCATGGTGTTTGCATCCGCAAGGTTGTCAACATCGCCAAGTTTCCTGTTTATGCCGTCCAGGTAATCATCTGGATCAAAAGACTCCATCAACTCCATTTTGTAGTTAACCAAAAACGCCTGTATGGACTTGCCGTTGTCATCCTTGTAGTTAACCATGTCATA
>JAITHQ010000143.1 GCA_031279925.1 Treponema sp.
CGGATTAATAATAACCCCTTGGTTTTATATAGGCCTTAAAATGGGGGTATGTAATGTTTTGTAAAAATTGGGGTTTTTTAGTTTTTTTACCCCCCCCCCCCCCCCCGTATTATAATTTAATAAGCCAAAAACCTCAAAAAAACGGCAAATTTGGCCCTTTTTTCGCTATTTTTCCCCATAAACAACTGTCTCTAACAACCGGCGGGTTTTTACGCAAAAGGAGAACTTTTTTATGAAAAAACACTCAAAATGGAAAAATCCGGCTTTTTGCGGCAATGGCGGCAATTATCGGACTGACATTATTGGCTCTTACCGGCTGTGAAAACCCCGCAAACGGCACGGAAACACCAAAAACAGGCGCCTTTTTGGAAGCACGCAGGTTTTCAAACCCCGCTCCCTATTCCCCAATCCCCGGCAAAAACCGGACGCCGGTACTCTTTACTCACTCCTCCTACTCTTTCCTTTTCTACTTCTACAACACTCCTTGCCTAAAAATTACCGGTACGGCTAAATGCCCCTTTACATTCCTTCTTGTTTCTGCTATATGTAAAAGCTCTATTGACTTTGCCCCTGGGGGCTGATTGTAAAAGAATGTTTTAAGGAAGGATATTATGTCACGTATCTGCGATATTTGCGGAAAACATACGGTAACCGGTAACAAGGTAAGCCACGCAAAAAATCACACCCGGCGCGTCTGGAAACCCAATCTGGTAAAGGTAAAAACCGAGATTGAAGGCTCGACCATGACCTTAAAAATCTGTGCGCGCTGCCTAAAAAGCGATATTGTCACCAAAAAGGTGTAAAAACCGCTTTTGCAATTTCAATACCAGGCCGTTCTGTTCCAGTTTCGTGGTAATCGTCTGAATTTTGAGCGTTTGTAAAGCAGGGTTCCTGCGTTTATCTTTTCTCTAACAAAGTGTAAAATTCTGTAAAAGGCGCAGATATAGTCGTAAAACGCCCAAAACCTGAGACTATAGAGCCCGAAAAAGTAACCGGCTTTTGTACAGGCTCTATATTGGGTGATTTGCGGTTTTGCGGGCTGCAAGCGCGAGACTTTGTAACAAAGCAGCCGGTTTTGAACCGGCCATTTATCTACGCCCCGTGGCAAGGCGTATTTGCTGGCGGGCTGCTCCTTTTGGCAGTCTTGTCCCATCCCCTTTAACTTGGTATCCTCAATATAATTATGGCTATTGACATTCAGAATACGGTAAAAAACCTGCATCCGCTGGAAATACGGATCATTCTTTCGTATAAAAAAGATGATGAGCTGACCATCGAAAAGGTTGAAAAAGACCTGGGCTTTAAGCCAGGCAACGGTAATCAGGCGCTTTCGTGGCTGGCGGGCAAGGGGATTGTCAGCGAAACCCGGCGGGAAACGGCGGTTTTTTACGAGTTAACCGGTTTGGGCCGGGAATGGACGGAAAAGGGAAGCCCCGAAGAGCGAATTATCGAACTGGTGCGGATTAAAAGCGGCCTGCGGCTGCCGGAAATCGCCGCCACGCTTAAAATCGAAAATAAAGACATTGGCAGCGCTTTTGGCAGCCTTTCTAAACTGGGCGCGCTGGCAATGGACGCTGATAAAAAAGCAATTATGGCGCTGCCGCCGGATCAGTTGGCAAACGGCAGGCCGGCGTCAGGGCCTGCGGCGGCGCATTTTGCCACATTGCGGGGCCTGTTGGAAAAAGCCGCCGGCGCGGAAGGCGGCCTCGTGGCGGAAGCAGCCCTCAGCGCTGCGGAAAAAACCGTCATGGCGGGCGTCGCCAAAAAACGCGGGGCCGCAGACGCCCCCTTTCGCCAAATAGACCGCGAAACCGTGGTCTTTGGTTTTACCGCTGCCGAAGACGGCGGCCCTGTTCCGGCGGAAGCGCTTGCGGCGGCCTTGCGGGCGGCGGGGATCACCGGCGATGAAATTGGAACCCTGACCCCGGAAATGCTGGAAACCGGAAGCTGGAAAGGCAAAACGTTCAGATCGTATAACGTCAAAACGCCGCCCACCCGCCTAACGCCGGGACGCGCCAATCCCTACGCAAAATTTCTGGAGAACGTAAAAGACAAACTCGCCTCTTTGGGCTTTGAGGAATTTGACGGCCCGTTAGTTGAAACCGAGTTCTGGAATTCGGACGCGCTTTTTATGCCCCAGTTCCATTCGGCCAGGGACATTCACGATGTGTACCGCATTGCCGAACCTGAACAGGCAAAGGCCATCGAGGAGCCCTGGCTTTCCAATGTAGCCGCCGCCCACGAAAACGGCGGCGAGACGGGCAGCCGGGGCTGGAACTACGCCTTTGACCGCGATTTTACCCGCCGCCTGATACTCCGCAGTCAGGGCACGGTGCTTTCCGCCAAAACACTGCCAAAGGCGAAAATTCCCGGCAAGTATTTTGGCATTGTGCGCTGTTTCCGTTACGACCGGGTAGATGCCACCCACCTGCCGGATTTTTACCAGACCGAAGGCATAGTGTTAGGTGAAAACGTCAACCTGCGCACCCTTTTGGGAATGTTGGAAATGTTTGCCCGCGAAGTGGCCGGCGCGAAAGAGGTAAAATACGTTCCCGGTTATTTTCCCTTTACCGAGCCATCGGTGGAGGTACACATCAAGCATCCGGTGCTGGGCTGGTTCGAGCTGGGCGGCTCCGGCATTTTCCGGCCAGAAGTTACCGAAAGCCTGGGGGTGCATGTGCCGGTAGCCGCATGGGGCATCGGCATTGACCGCATGGCGCTTATGGCCCTTGGCCTTAACGACCTGCGTGAACTGTTCAGCTGCGACATAGAAAACGTGCGGCTGCGCAGGGCAAAGGAAAGCGCGGCAAGTTAGGCGACATGAAAGCGGAATTGCTGCGGCTTTGGGAATTTCATTCAGCCGCCATTATTGAACTTGTCAAAAACCTTGTCGCCTCTGCGCTTATCGTTATTATAGGAACCGCCCTTTCAAAAGGCGCACGGAGGCTTATAGGCAAAGCCGCGTCCGGCAAATTCCCCGTAGACGAAACCATAGGTTCCCTTTTGCGCATGATTGTCCGCTATGGAATTTTTATTATCTGCGTTATTATGATCCTTAATATTTTTGGGGTAAATACGGCAAGCCTAATCGCCGTTCTGGGGGCGGCAGGCGTAGCCATAGGGCTTGCCCTGAAAGATACCCTGGGGAATATAGCCGCGGGAATTATTTTGCTTTTTCTGGGAAGCTGCCGCAAAGGGGAATATATTGAATTCGGCGGCTACAGCGGAACCGTAAAAGAAATAAATCTTTTTACCACCGTTCTGGAAACCCCCGATGGAATTTATATATCCGCCCCCAATTCCAGCATCTGGGGCAGCCCTCTAAAAAATTACACCCGGAACGGCAAACGCCGGATGGAAATTGCGGTTGGCATATCATACTCAGATTCCCTTGAGGCTGCCTTTCAGGTGATGCGTGACATTATCGCCGCCGAAAGCCGGTTTCTAACAGAACCCGCGCCCCAGGTAATCCTTCGTTCCATAGAAGACAGCTCCATAAGCATTGCCATTCGCGCCTGGGCCTTAAACGAGGTATACTGGGATATTTACTGGGACCTAATGCGGACCGTTAAACCAAAAATGGAAGAAGCTGGCCTATGCATCCCCTTTCCCCAGCGGGGCATACATATTGTTGAAGTCAGCAGGCCCGGTTTGCCGCGGCTTACCTGATTTGGGAGTGCCAGGCACTGTTTT
>JAITHQ010000168.1 GCA_031279925.1 Treponema sp.
TTTTTAATTTACGTTTCAAATTCAAAAATATTCAGAAACTTTTTTGCCCGCTCGGTATGGGGGCTGGTAAAAAAAGCCTCCGGCGTGTTTTCTTCCACTATCTCCCCTGAGTCCATAAAAATAATCCGGTCCGCCACGGCACGGGCAAACTGCATTTCGTGGGTAACAATCATCATGGTCATGCCGCTTTTTGCCAGGCCAAGCATCACGTCAAGCACCTCCCGTACCATCTCGGGGTCAAGGGCGGCGGTTACCTCGTCAAAGAGCATGACCTCGGGGTTCATCACCAGGGCGCGGACTATGGCGGCCCGCTGTTTCTGCCCGCCGGAAAGCTGACGGGGAAAAGCGTTTCTCTTTTCCGAAAGGCCAACCCGTTCAAGCAGGGCCGCAGCTTCGTCAAGGGCTTCCGCCCGGTTCCGCTTCTGAACTTTAAGCGGCCCCAGGAGGATATTTTCCAGCACCGTCATGTGGGGAAAAAGTTCGTAGCTCTGAAAAACCATGCCGACATTCTGCCGCACCTGCCGCCAGTCGGTTCCTTCCCCGCTTATCAGTTTTCCATCAAGCCTTATTGTTCCGCCCTGAATATGCTCAAGCCCGTTCATACAGCGCAGAAGCGTACTTTTCCCGCAGCCGGAGGGTCCAAGCGCCACAAGCACTTCCTGTTTACGCAGTTTGAGGGAAATATCGCGTAACGCCAGAACGCCGTCAAATTCCTTGCGGAGATTTTCAATTTCGAGTAATACTTCTGTGCTGATTAACTTTGTCATTTTTATTTTAGATAACTCCTTATATGTCAGGGCAACGCTGATTAACTTGACGCCGGACTAAAGTCCGTATCCTCTATTGGATTTAATCATTGCTTTCTTAGGCTATATTACACAGCCTATTGAACCTGAAATTTCTTTTCAAGACTTTTTGACAGATGCGATATGGGCATACAGAGCAAAAAATAGAGGAAAAAAATCAGAGCGTATACCCAAAACGAGGCGCTTGGGCTTTTCAGGAAATTTGCCTCTATTATCTGCTGGCCGACTTTCAGCACTTCGACAACGCCGATGAGTACCACAAGGGATGTTGTTTTTATCATTCTGGTTGTCAGATTGATAGCTCCGGGCATAAGCCTCCTGAGCGCCTGGGGGATGATCACATAACGGTACAGTTGAGCGGGAGAAAGCCCCAGGGCCTGGGCGCTTTCGTACTGGTGCTTTGAAATACTCGTAACCGCGGCCCGCACCAGGTCGCCCATTTCCGCTGTTCCCCAGAGGGTAAAGACAATAATGGCAGTCATTTCGCCGCTTAAATTAATCTGGAAATTTTTTGCCAGGGCGAAGTAAAACAAAAAAAGCCATACCAGAACCGGAATGATCCGTATCGCTTCAAGATACAGATGACAGAGGAACCGCAGCGGGCGGTTTTTTCTGGTCATCAAAATACCGAACAGTATGCCGAGCAGCAGCGAAAAAACCGCCGCGACAAGGGCGATGCGGGCCGTTACCCACAAACCCAAAAACAGGCGCTGGAGGTTTCTGCCCTCAATCAAAACCTTAATGCCCAAATCCCGCAAAACGAAGCCTCCTTTCAATCAGGCGCAGCGCTATCGAAAGCGGCATCAGCGCCGCAAGGTACGCCAGTACCAGCATGAGCAGGGCTTCGTTGGTACGGTAGTACATGCCGATTAAGTCTTTTGCTACAAACATTAAATCGGCCAGCGCCACAATGCTTACCACGCTTGTTTCTTTTAATAAAAAAATGACATTTGCCCCAAGGCTGGGGACGCATACCGCCAGCGCCTGGGGCAATATCACATAACGGACAAGCTGGGTCCTGGAAAGCCCGATGGAAAGGCCGCTTTCAATCTGTCCCCTGCCGACAGCTTCCAGGCCGCCGCGGAAGGATTCGGCCATGTATGAGCCGCCAAGAAAACCAAGGCCGCTTAGGGCGCAGGTCCACGAATCGAGTTTTAGCCCTACCCTGGAAAGGGCAAAGTACAGAAAAAAAAGCTGTATCATCAGCGGCGTGTTACGCGAAAGTTCGATGTACAGGGCGGCGGCCTGCCGCAGAACCGGAACGCGAAAATACCGGGCCAGGGCGCAAAACAGCCCTATTGCAAGGGAAAAAAGGGATCCCCAAAAGCAGAGCTTCAATACCAGAACAAGAGCTTCCAGGTACATTGGCGTAAACTTGATAATAAAAGCGGTATCCACTAGTGCAGCTCCCGCAGCGCCGCCGTAAGTTTATCGATTTCGTCCGGGGTATTGTAAAAAGCCAGGGAGGGCCGCACCGTTCCTTCAAGGCCGAAGAAGCGGTGTACGGGCTGGGCGCAGTGGTGGCCGGCCCGCACGGCGATCCCCCTGCTGGAAAGATGCCTGCCCACTGCTTCAAGGCTATATCCTTCAAGCACAAAAGACAAGACGCTTGCTTTTTCCGCCGCCGTGCCGATGAGACGGAGGCCGGGGATTTTTGCCAGTTCCGTCATGCCGTAGCGCAGAAGCTCGTGTTCCCAGGCGGCAATATTCTGTATGCCGGTTTCGGAAACATAATCCAGCGCCGCGCCCAGGCCCACCGCATCGGCAATGTTCCCTGTGCCGGCCTCGAATTTTTCGGGCGGGTTCTGGTAGAGGGTACGCCCGAAAGTAACATCGGCGATCATATTGCCGCCGCCCTGCCAGGGTTTTGCCGCTTCCAGTAATTCACTTTTACCGTAGAACGCCCCGATTCCGGTAGGGCCAAAAATTTTATGCCCGGAAAAAACAAAAAAATCCGCGTCCAGGGCGGCGACATTAACCGGAATATGCGAAACCGATTGCGCCCCGTCAATCAAAATGCGTACGCCGTGGGCGTGGGCAATCTGTACCATTTCCGCCACCGGCGCAATGGTTCCCAGGGCGTTGGACACATGGGCCGCCGCCGCAAAGCGGGTGCGGCTGTTAAAGAGTTTTTCGTACTCAGCAAGAATGATCTGCCCGCTTGAGTCGATTGGCGCAACCCGGAGGACCGCTCCGGTTTCTTCCGCGATTAACTGCCAGGGCACGATGTTGGCGTGGTGTTCCAGCATGGTAAGAATAATTTCGTCCCCGGCTTTGAGGAGCGCTTTAACGTAAGCCTGTGCCGCAAGGTTGATCCCTTCGGTGGTTCCCCGCACGTACACGATGTTGTCCGGCGAGGGAGAGCCGATGAAGCGGGCGATTTTTGCCCTGGCTTCTTCGTAGGCGTTGGTGGAACGTTCCGCCAGTTCATGCGCGCCCCGGTGGACATTGGAGTTTTCGTGTTCGTAATAATACGTTAGGCGTTCAATAACGGCGCGGGGGCGCTGGGTGGTGGCGGCATTGTCGAGCCACACCAGGTTTTGATTGCCGTTCACCTTTTCCGCAAGGATGGGAAAATCGGCGCGGATGGATTCCAGAGAACGGTTTCCGATGGTGCAGCTTGGGGAATGGGGAGTGGGGAATAGGGAATAGGGATGCTCCTTTGCCGGAGTTTCGCCGTGCATGGGGAGAACTATTGGCGAATAGGCGTTAGGTGTATGCGCGATAGACGGCGGCGCTTCGGGAGAGGCGCTCCAGATTGGGGCGCTGCCGGGGGGCTCCCCCGCGGATGGCGTAATCAGCATAGCTGCTTGCGTTGGAGTTTGCTCCGCAAACTCCAGAGGCATTAAACGGGTCCCCCCGCTTCCTGATTCTCCAAATTCCGGGAAGTATGTTGCGGCTAACGAAGCGATCTCCGTTTCGGTTGGCAGTCCCCAATTTTTTAGTAAATGCGTGGAGTTTTCCGCCTTGGCGGAAAACTCCGAGTCTAATCCGCTGTGCGGATTAAACCGGCTGCTGGGTATATTCATAATAGTCCCCTACTTCCACGTCTTCCAGTACCGCTACGGCGTCATCGGCTAGGATTGCGGCGGAACAGTACACCGACAGGAGGTACGAGGCTACGCCGTCATCGTTAATGCCCCGGAAACGTACCGAAAGCCCCCGGCTCTGTTCGCCGGGAACGCCGGTCTGATACAGGCCCACCACGCCGCGTTTTGCTTCGCCGGTGCGGACCAGCAGGATGTTGGTTTTGCCGGTTTTGGCTTTGGGGTTTTTAAGGCCGTCCACAAAGAGTTTGTCTGTGGGAATAATTGGGATGCCCCGCCAGGCGATAAATACGCCGCCGGCTATGTTAGTCGTAACTGGGGGCACGCCCCGGCGGGTACATTCCCGTTCAAATGCGGCAATGGCGCGGGGGTGGGCAAGGAAGAAACTTGGCTCCTTCCAAACTTTGGTGATAAGTTCATCCAGGTCGTCGGGCATGGGGCGGCCATTGCGGGTCTGGACACGCTGGCTGTCCGCCGCATTTTTCAGGAGGCCATAGTCGTCGCTGTTGATGATCTGGCTTTCCTGCCGTTCTTTAAGGCTTTCGATTGCCAGCTTGAGTTGCTCATCGATCTGGTTGTAGGGCGAGCTGTAGACATCGGAAATTTTCGTGTCAACATTGATGATCGTGGAGATCGAGTTGAGCTGGTACTCCCGTGGTTTGGCAACATAGTCAACAAAGCCCTGGGGTATCTCAACTTTTTTGGGGTCCTGGCTGCACAGCGCGTCAAGGGGCGTTTCGCCTTCGGCGACCCGGTTAACGCGGTAAACGCCCGACTCCAGCCCCTTGAATTCCAGTACCCGCGTCAGCCATTTGGGGGTAAGGGAACCGAATTGCGGCGGGGTTTTGGTGACGTTGGCAAGCTGATACGCAGCCGCCCGCCCCAATGCATTGATTGTCTTTTCTGCCATGATTCACTCCTTAAAAGGCGGCGGTATCGCCGCTGCCGTTAAATTGGACATTAACACAAAGTGTTAATGAATACTCCTTTAATATGGAGGCTGTTGCAAAACTTCAGTTTTGCAACAGCAACCTCTTAAAAATGCACGTTTCGTAAGGCTTTAGCCTGAGAAACTGCAAGAGCCTGTGCAAAAGTAACCGGCTTTTGCAACAGGCTCTA
>JAITHQ010000190.1 GCA_031279925.1 Treponema sp.
GCGGCGGCTTCGGCTGCAACTTTGGCGTAGCTTACTGTGGCGCCTGTAACCGTAGCAACGGTAATGACCGCCCCTGTAGCGCTGGGTGTTGGAAGGTTAAAAACAGTGGCAGCCGCGCCTGCCGCGCTTGCCGCCTGGCTGCCAACGGTGCCATTGGTTGCGGCCAGTTGTATGGAGGTAACATAGGGTATAACGGCCTTGACCGCAAAGTATTGCGTATTGCTTCCGTCAGGGGAAACGCACTTAAAGGCCGCATAATCACCATCGCTGAAAGTAAAGTTATTGACTGCCCAAACTTGTTTGTTAGCTTCCAGAGGGTCCCGCGGCCACTGCGTAGTTTCCCATGCCGGATTACTCCACGTTGGGTTCGGATTTGCGGCATCGGTTGCCGCTACTTTGGCAATCTGGACAAGCGAGCGGCTGTTTGCCGGCGTACCTTCCACTCTGATACCTGCATTGTCAGTACCGAATACAAGTGTTGCGGCCCATTCAGCGTTACTTATCGCATCCGCCAATGAAGCGGCGGATTTTGGATACGGCTCGGGCGGCGATACCGCAATTTTGTCGTTTATCTTTACATCCATTATTGCCGCTATATTACCGCTGTCGTGTACCTGCGCTTTGTAATAGTTGCGGACACTCCCATCCGCCGATCGGACGCTGATATAAACAAATTCTTCGTTTACAAAGGCGAATTTTCCGGTCTTGTTCCAGGTAATCAGGTCTTTGCTGTATTGAATACTCGCCTTCGCCTCTGCCGGAGTTGCCGATACAGTAGCGTCGGCCAATGCCGTTCCGCTGTCGGCGTACAGATGCGTAAATGACATTGCATTCACATCAAACAGCGGGGCTTCAAAGTCCGATTTGGGTACCGCTGCCGGAATCTGTCCGGTTTTTCCGTTCAGTGCGATAGCCGCCAGGGTAGCGTCATTGCTCAGCGGCTCGGTCTCCGTCTCCTGCGGACAGCCGTCCAGCGCCAGAACAGCCATTGCCACCAGAAGCAGGGCAATGCCGTTCTTTACGTTTTTTTTCATACATACCTCCTCAAAAATGAAATCCATATTTCTTTGCCTAGCGGCGACGCCGCCGAAGCAACAGGACCCAAAACCAACGCCAAAAGACAAAAAATTTGCCTTAAGGAGGATAAACGTCCAAAGAAGACGTTAAAAACAGATGCAAATTGGATAATTTGGTCTTAATGTAGGTAAAAAAAGAAATTTCTTATCTGAAAATATTTGATTTATACATTGAATATGTAATTTATACATGGTTTAAATTCTGAAATATGGTATTATAAAATGTAGTTGAGCCAATTGTACAACTCTGTTAGTTTTACAATTTCTTCAATAATTATAGATAAATGGCTTTTTTGTTGTGTTACGTGCTATATTGTGACGTAAAACGTCTTCTTTGGACGTTATTCCAATTAAGATTTGTCCGTTTTGTCCTGCCGTTTTTCGGTTCGGCGCAAAGCCTCACTAATAACAGAATTCTGTATAACTCTTGCGACATCGGATTTTTCATTTATTTCCCACGATTGGCCGATCAAAAAACCGAATATTACATTATCTCTATGCTTCCTTGGTTGTATTGCCAGGGCCAGCGCACTATACATGCTAACTCTTTATATTGTAAAGAATTACGATTTCAGCCCTGAAAAATGACTGTAAGTTAATTCCTTATACCATAAGGAATTAGAAATCATAGTGCGCTGGCCCTGCTATGCTTCTTTGGTTGTATTGCTGAGGAAAGTTGTTTGTGTTATCCTGTAATATCCAAGGAGGGCCCATGCCCAACGTTTTTATGAACGCCTACCACCGGCTGCCGGTGACGTTTGCCAGAGGGGAAGGCTCTTGGTTATTTGACATTAATGGCGGCAAATATCTTGACTTTAGTTCCGGTATTGCGGTTAACTGCCTGGGGCATGGTTACCCGCCGCTGGTGCGGGCTATTGCGGAACAGGCGGCAAAGTGTACCCATGTAAGCAACTACTACCAGAGTGATGTATCGGCGGCCTTTGCGGAACAACTTGTAAAGGCGTGTGCAGGCGGGGGCATGAAAAATGTGTTTCTTGCCAATTCAGGGGCGGAGGCCAACGAAGGAGCCTGCAAAATTGCCCGTAAGTATTCGCTGGCAAAATATGGGCCGGGCAGGCACACCATTGTTACCCTGCGGGGCAGTTTTCACGGCAGAACAATTACCACATTATCCGCCACCGGGCAGGACAGATTCCACAAAGACTTTGGTCCCTTTACCGAAGGTTTTACCTATATTGACGGCGGCGACATTGAGGCGCTGGACCGGGCGCTGGATAAAAAAACCGTGGCGGGTCTTTTGATCGAGGTTGTACAGGGCGAAAGCGGCATTGTGCCGCAGACGGCGGCTTTTATCGGGGCGGCGGTCAAGCTCTGCGCCGAGCGGGACATTCTGCTTATGTTTGACGAAATCCAGTGCGGCATGGGCCGTACCGGAACTTTTCTTGCCTTTGAGCAGTATACGGCGGAGAGCAGGCCGGTCAAGGCCGATGTGGTAACGCTGGCAAAAGGGCTCGCGGGGGGGATACCGGCGGGCGCGGTACTTGCCGGGGAAAAAGCCGCCGGGGTGTTTGGAACCGGCGACCACGGCAGTACCTTTGGCGGAAACCCGGTAGCGGCGGCGGCGGGCGCCGTGGTGCTTGAAACGGTAAACAAGGCCCCTTTCCTTGCAGAGATAGCCCGTAAAGGCGAAAAAATTGTGGCGGCGATTGGGGAATGGAATCACCCGCGGGTAAAGGCGGTGCGGGGCAGGGGGCTGATGATTGGCGTTGACATAGAAGGCGACGCTTGGTCCGTACTGGAGGCCGGTATTGGCAGAACCGCCGCAGGGGCAGATGTATACGGTCTGCTTATTCTTTCCGCCGGCCCCAACACGCTACGCCTTCTGCCCCCCTACACGATCAGCGACAGCGAAATTGAACAGGGGCTTGCGGCGATAAAATCGCTGCTGGACGAACAAAAGTAAGGTGAAGCCGCTGCTGGACAAAAACATGCGGGCGATTCTGGCCTTTGGCGTATTCTGCGTTAATTTTCTGCTGGACCGCCTGACAAAAGGCATCGCCGTTGTATGCCTTAAAGAAAGGGAGCCTATTATCCTGTTAAAACGTATGGTGATATTCACCTATACCGAAAACACCGGAGCGTTTTTAAGCATGGGGGCAAACTGGAACGAGCATATAAAACATTTTCTGCTGCTTATTGTTCCAATAATAGTATGCATAGGCGGATTGGTATATTTAATGGTAAAAGAGCATAAAATATACCGGATAATTACCGGAAGCTGCGTTATCGGCGGCGGCCTTGGCAATCTGGTTGACCGGATGTACAATAATTTCCGGGTAATAGATTTTATGAATTTCGGCGTTGGCAAAATACGGACAGGAATACTGAATGTAGCGGATATGTCGGTAACATTCGGGGTAATGGTATTATTGATTTTTGAAATTGCCGCAAGCGTCAGCTTGGCCCGCAAGAAGCCGCCCAATTGAAAGCAGGTAAGAATAATTAAAGGATGTCCACGGATTAACACGGATTTCAGTTTCCCAGAACCTGGCATAATCCACAAAAATCATAGTTTCTCCGTGGATTTTTCAACAATTAAGGTAATTCGTGGTAACAATCGAGCCGGTTGCTTTTGCACAGGCTCTTGCAGTTTCTTAGGCTAAAGCCTTACGAAACGTGCATTTTTAAGAGCTTGCTGTTGCAAAACTTCGGTTTGCAACAGCCTCAATCTACAATATCAGTTTACTCCTTCTTAAGTAGATTGAGTATAAAAACGGTTAGAAGCATCAGGAGCTTTCAGGGAACCGGATGTTTACTCATTGTAGCCGTTTCGTTTCACTCGATACTGTCCTGGGCGTACCAGTCCAGCTTGCGGGTAAGGAACATCACCAGAGCCACCACAATGAACGCTCCGATTGAACCGATAAGCAGCGCGTAAGATTCGGCGTTCAGCACCGCGTAAAGCAGCACATAGGAAATCACTACCACCAGTCCCATGTACCAGCTTTTGTTCCACGCAGACAAAAGAGAGCGCGAGTAGAGGGTCATCATTATGGTGACGGCAAGGGCGGCGATAAGGTAGGCAAAATAAAACCGCATCTGTTCTGAAAGCGAAAGCAGAAGCAGGTAGAAGATAATGTTTGCTATCCCTGAAAGCAGGTATGGAACCGGATGAATCCTTTTTTTGGTGAAAATTTCCAGCAGGAATAGCGTTAAAAACGGAACGATTAAAAAAAGAATGGCATATTTAACCGCCCGTGTGTTAAGCGAATAGGTATCAATGGCCCGGAAAAAATTTACGCCGAAAAGGGAACCTGAATATTCATGATCCTCGCCGTCAGTTTTCCAGAACAGGGGGATATCGCGGCTTAAATAGCTTATGTCCCATGCCGCGTCAAAACCGTTGTCACCCATGTTTGATTCATTGGGAAGAAAGGACCCTTGAAAAGACGGCGAGGCCCAGTCTGCGGCAATTTCTACATGGGTATCCTGGCCTACCGGAAGAAAGCGGACAAACTGGCCGCCCTGTATGGCAATGGCTATCTCAAAATTCGATTCGCTGTTTGAAAAACCGTCAAGCGCCGCATAGATGCCGTTGCCCAGGTTATTGTAACTGTAGCGGGCAAGGCTATGGCCCCGGTTTCCCGGCTGGAAAAACAGGTCCTGGCTGTTCCAGCGGGCGCTGTCAATTTTTCTGATTCCTTTTTGGCTTGAAAGCGTGATGATAATCTCGGCCTGATTGAGAAAAATCTCCTCGTCATCCCTGACCGTGGCAAGGGCCGCCGCCGGATTAAAACTGCCCGACAATGCCAAAGAACCGGAAAAGAGCGGCACAGAAAAAATTCCCCGCCTGCGTATCTCGGTTTTGAAACTCGCCCCGATAGAGAGCTTCTTTGGCATTATGACCAGGGTAAAGGGCGTTTTAACAATCGATATCAACTCCCCGTTCCGTTCCGTCTTGGTACGATCTTCCCTATATCTGACGCCGGGAATGGCGATAAAGGGGCCGGCCTCGATCAACTGGCTTCCCCAGGCTTCCATAATATCCGTTTCCGCTAAAGCGGCGGTATTGTCCCGCTCGTTTATAAGCCCACGGATCATCGCCAGGGGAATAAGCAGCAAAAGCACCAAAACAACCAGCAGGAGTATCTTGAAGGTGTAACCCTGGGAAAATTTTTTAAAAGCCGATTTTGTATTTGTTTCCATAAATAATAATTATATCGCGCAGAAGGCAGTTCGTATACCATGCTTCCAATTACATTCGGAATTGCAGAACGGCCCGCCGCGCCCTGGCAGGGCTTGTTGAAGACAGGGAACCGCGGGCCAGCTGCATTATTCCCGCAGCCTTTGATCCACGGGTTTCAGGCGCGGCAGCCGCGCCGTGCGAAAAAGCGCGTATATACCTGCCTATTCCCTTATATCCTCGATCTCAAGACCTTCCATGCCAAGCGCGGCGGCTTCCACATCATGGCGGCTCATGCCGGTAATTTTAAGCGTTGCCCGGCGGTGGGCAATGTCGTCGCCCTCGGACGAAACAAACGCCACGATGTTGCCGCCCTGCGCGGCCACCGAGCCGGCAAATTTGGCAAGCTGGCCGGGCTGCTCTTTAAAGTTGATGGTTATCCTTACCCCATGATGCCGTGCGCCAAAAGCCGTAACAAAAAAGTGAAAAATATCGGTGTCGGTAATAATCCCCACCAGCAGGGACTCGCGCATCACCGGCAGGCAGCCAATGCCCCTGTCCGCCATAATTCGGGCGGCCTCTTCCAGCACTTCATTTTCCTGAACAGTGATCACGTTTTTTTCCATAACTTTCTCGACATTCAGTTTTGAAAGCAGGTAACTGATCTCGTACATATCAAGGCTCGTCGCCGGGGAAGGGCCCGCCTTAAGCAGTTCCTTTCGGGTGATGATTCCCGCCAGTTCGTTGTTTTTGTTCAGGACCGGCAAATGACTGAGGTTTTCCCTGTCCATAAGCGAGCGGGCTTCGCTCATGGAAACATCGGGATGAATGAAAACCGGATTCCTTGTCATAACACGTGATACTATCATTTTCTCAACCTCCCAAATACGCTTGTTTAACCGCGTCGTCTTTCATTAAATCGGCTGCCTTGCCGCTTTTAACGATTTCCCCTGTTTCAAGGATATAGGCCCGTGAAGCCAGGGCCAGGGCTTTGTAGGCGTTCTGCTCGACGAGCAGCACCGTGGTTCCCGTTTCGTTTATTCCCTTGATAACCGAGAATATTTCGTCAACCAGAATCGGCGCAAGGCCCATCGAAGGTTCATCCAAAAGCAGCAGCCGGGGACGCGCCATAAGGGAGCGGCCCATGGCAAGCATCTGCTGCTCGCCGCCTGACAGCGTACCGGCCACCTGGCGTATCCGTTCCCTAAGCCGGGGGAAAACGGCAAAGACCTTTTCCATATCACTGCGGATTGCCTGCCGGTCGCCGGGCCGTACCGCCCGGCGGGAATACGCGCCCATCTCAAGATTATCACGGACGCTTAAGTTCGCAAAAATCCGCCTGCCTTCGGGAACCTGTACAAGGCCCGCCGACACAATGCGGTTCGCCGGCATGGCGCTGATGTCCGCTCCGTTAAATAAAACCGTTCCCGATGTTTTTTTGATAATATTCGAAACGGCGTGCAGGGTGGTGCTTTTCCCCGCGCCGTTTGCCCCAATCAGGGTAATAATCTCGCCTGCGGCAACCTCAAAAGAAATTCCCCTAAGCGCCCGGATCGCTCCGTAATTAACGGTAAGGCCCCGGACCCGCAGCATACATTCCGCCGTCCCGCGCTCGTCCTTATCCATTTACCACCGCCTCCGATCCAAGGTATGCCTTTATCACCGCCGGATTCCGCCTAATCTCTTCCGGCGTACCCGCCGCAATAGAGCGTCCATACTCAAGCACCATAAGCCGCTCGCATATTCCCATCACCAGCCGCATGTCGTGTTCGATAAGCAGAATCGTTAGCTGAAATTCGTTTCTGATAAAACTGATAAGTTTCATCAGGTCTTCGGTCTCCTGGGGGTTCATCCCCGCGGCGGGTTCATCCAGCAAAAGCAGGCAGGGGTTGGACGCCAGGGCGCGGGCGATTTCCAGTTTTCGCTGCTCGCCGTAGGGAAGGTTTTTTGCCAGATCGTGTTTTTTGTGTTCGATTTTGAACAGCGAAAGCAGTTCGAAAGTCTGCGCCGTCATGCGGTCCTCGTCAATACGGAAACGCTTGAGCCTAAAAAGCACTTCCACCGGATTAACGGCCCTGTGGGAATGCAGGGCAATGCGGATATTGTCTTCGACGCTGAGGTTTGAAAAAAGCCGGATATTCTGAAAAGTCCGGGCAATGCCAATCCGGTTAAGCCGCGCCGGATCAAGTTTTCCGGCAAGGTGCGTATTGCCCCGGCGGTCACGGAATTCGATCTCTCCCCCGCTGGGGCTGTAAATCCCCGAAAGCATATTAAACACCGTGGTTTTTCCCGCGCCGTTGGGGCCGATAAGCCCCACCAGTTCCCCGCTAAAAAGCTCGCAGGAAAAATCGCTTACCGCCTTTAGGCCGCCAAAATCAATGGAAAGGTTTGCCGTCCTTAGGCGCAGTTCTCCCCCGTTCACGCCTTTCCTCCCCGGATTTTTGCCACAATACGATCAACAAGGCGGACAAACGAAAGCTCCTTCATCCCCAAAAGGCCCCGGGGGCGGAACAGCATTACCAGGATAAGGATAAAGGGATAGATAAGCAGCCGGTAATCCTGCAGAAAACGCAAAAATTCCTGCAAATAGGTAAGCACATAGGCCGAAAGAATCGAGCCGGTCATGGAACCCATGCCCCCCAAAACCACATAAATAAGAAAGTCGATGGACTTAAGAAACTGGGCGGCGTTGGGCTGAACAAGCCCCACCACCATCGCGTACAGGACGCCGCCCACTCCGGCAATAAACGAAGCGATTACAAAGCCAAGCATCTTGTAGCGAAAAATATCGATTCCGCTGGCGTTGGCGGCGATCTCGTCTTCACGGCAGGCCATAATCGCGCGCCCGTAGGTTGAACGCAGAAAATTCTGCAGCAGGGCAAGCATAACGACTAACAGCGCAGTGGTTACCACAAAAGCCAGCTCTCCGTTCAGTTTCATTATCGTGGTGAACTGCCTGCCGTTTGGACCGCCGGTAATGGCCTTAAGGTTGATAAAAACCACCCGGATAATTTCTCCAAAACCAAGGGTAACAATGGCAAGGTAATCCCCGGAAAGTTTCAATACCGGAAACCCGATTAGAAAACCGGCAAAGGCAGTAAGCAAAACGGCCAGGGCAGCGGCCAGGGGCAGGGGCAGCCCCGCGTCAAAATTGAAAAAAATGCAGGCAAAAGCGCCGATAGCCAAAAAGCCCGCCTGGCCAAGGGAAAGCTGTCCGGTAATGCCAACGATCATGTTAACCGACATTGCCATTATGGCGTTTACGCCGCCCATGGTAATGATACGGGCAGTGTAAGCGTCAAGGATTCCGGCCTTCATAAGCAAAAGGGGAATAACCACCGCAAAGACGCCTGAGAGGCTTAGAATAACCGTAGAACGGACCGGAAACCTGCCTGTCATGCTATACCTTTACCCGTGTTTTTCTGCCCAGTATACCGGCGGGCCTGATTAACAGAACAATGATTAAAATCGAAAACGAAATCGCGTCGCTGAACTGGCTGGAAATAAAACCTTTGGTAAAAGTCTCGGCAATGCCCAGTATAAAACTGCCAAGCATTGCCCCGGGAATGGAACCGATGCCGCCCAGCACCGCCGCGATAAACGCCTTAAGGCCGGGCATCATCCCCATAAGGGGGTTTACCTGGGGGTAAGCCGAAGCGTACAGCACCCCTCCGGCGGCGGCCAGCACCGAGCCAAGGGCAAAAGTAAACGAAACAATACCGTTAACCGAAATTCCCATAAGGCTTGCGGCCTGCATATCAAAGGAAACGGCCCGCATGGCCTTTCCCCGTTTGGTGTAATTAACAATGTAGTTTAGCGCAAGCATTAACAGCGCCGAAAGGATAATCACGATAATCTGAATATTCGAAATCGAAAGGCCCCCGCCAAGCTGAATATTGACCACGGCGGGCCGGGGAAACTGGCGGGGGTTGGGGCCGATAAAGGGCAGCACCCTTGCCCCGTTTTCCAGAATAAGGCTGACCGCAATGGCGGTAATAAGGGAATTAAGGCGCGGGGCCGAGCGCAGGGGCCGGTATGCCAGGCGTTCAATGGTAATGCCAAAAGCGGCGCAGATAATCATGGAAACGACAAAGGCAAGCAGCATCCCCAGGGGGCCTGAGCCTATCGCTCCCAGCACAAAGAACGCGGCGTAGGCCCCTACCATCAGAATATCACCGTGGGCAAAATTGATAAGCAGGGCTATGCCGTATACCATAGTATAGCCCAGCGCAATAAGCGCGTAAATTGAACCCAGAGAAACACCGTTTATCAGTTGCTGCAGTACTATCATTAAAATAACAATCCAGGCCGCCTGGAACCCGGCTGTACGGAGCCTTAAAGCGCGGGTCTGGCAGGCGGCCTGGGAACCCCTATTTCGGATTAACCGTTGTCTTGTAAGCGTTGGCGAGTTTTCCGCCACGCTTAACGATTTCAAGAATCGCCGCGCCCTTTATCGGATTGCGGTTGGCGTCAAAACGAATATTGCCGGTAACATAGGAACCGTTGAGCTTTGCCATAGCGTCTTTTACCGCGGCAGCGTCGAACGTTCCTGCGGCCTTAATGCCGTCTGCAACCAGCATCATCGCGTCATAACCAAGGGCGGCGAACTGGGAGGCGGGCCGCTTAAACCGGGCGGTAAAGGCTTTGACAAACGCAATCCCTTTGGGGTCCGTAGTATCCGACGCAAAACCGGCGGACCAGAAACCGTTAAGCGCCTCGTCGCCGGCGTTATCGATAAGGCTGTCCCAGCCGTCTCCGCCGACCAATGCGCAGGTAAGGCCCTGATCCCGAAGCTGCTTTGCCTGCAGGGAAACATCGTTATAATAGTTGGGAAGGTACACCACATCGGGGTTGGCGGCTTTTATGCGGGTAACCTGGGCGTTAAAATCCACATCCCCTGACTGATATGCCTCATCGGCGACAATCTGGCCGCCATTGGTCTTAAACTGACTGCGAAAGGCATCGGCCAGGCCGGTGTTATAATCAGCCCCCGCGTCATACAGAACGGCGGCCCGGCGGCTCCCCAGTGTACCATAGGCGAAATCCGCGCCCACTATGCCTTGAAACGGATCGATAAAACAGGCCCTAAAAATAAAATCTCCGGCTTTGGTTACATCGATATTGGTGGCCGAGGGAGAAATCACCAACACTTTGGCCTGCTGCGCCAGGGAAGTTACAGCCTGGGTGGGCCCGGAAGTACTGGAACCGAGTATAATAGTAACCTTGTCCCTGGTGGTAAGTTTTGTAAAAGAGTTTACCGTTTTTTCGGCGTTCCCCTCGTCATCCTCGGAAATGAGGGCTATTTTCTTCCCCAAAAGACCGCCCGCCGCATTGATCTCCTCAACCGCCAGCACAATGCCGTCCCGTGACTCGTTGCCATAGTATGCGACGCCGCCTGAAAGCGGGAAAATCGCGCCAATCGGGACAGCATTATCGTCCTTTGCGCCCCCGGCAAAAACCTGAAAAAAGAC
>JAITHQ010000207.1 GCA_031279925.1 Treponema sp.
ACAGACGAGCTTGCCATCGGCGCGATCCGGGTCCTGGCTGATGAAGGCATCCGTGTTCCGGGGGATGTTTCGGTAGTGAGCTTTGACGATATAGACATTGCCAACTATATGTCGCCCCGGCTCACCACCATACGCCAGCCGCTCGCGGAAATGGGGGAACAAACCGCCCTTACCCTGCACCAGAGCATATCGGGCGGCAATGTATCCCGGACGGAACTCGTGCTCCCCTACCGGCTCATCATACGGGAATCTACCGCGAAGCTATAGGCCGCCGCTTTTCACGTTATTCAGGAGCTATCATGGTTATTTTTCTGTAATGGTTCGGCGTGCAGCCCACATGCTGTTTAAAGCAGCGGATAAAATGCTGTACGCTGTTAAACCCGCATTTTTCACTGACCGCCTCAACCGTCATGACCGTAGCGGCCAAAAGCTGCCTGGCAAACACAATGCGCAATTTTTGTAAATAGGCGTGCGGCGATATATGCATGTATTTTTTGAACAGGCGGCTGAAATGGTATTCACTGTAATAGACAGAGGCCGCAATCTGCCCGACCGAAATATCATCAAGAAAGTGGTTCTCCATAAAATCAATTGACCTCGCGATCATCCGGGAATGGAGGCTGTTTGACGACAGGTGCCGGGACAGCAATTCACTCAGGATAAGATGAATCTGGGCCGATATTTTGAATTCGTTCTGGTAGCCGTCATTGGCAAGGGCAAGGATAGTGTTATAGGCGTTTTCAATAATGACCTGATCATAGGTTCGGATAACGGGGCCCTGTATGGATACAATGCGGTCGTATATCTGCGCGCTCGAAGAACCGTCAAAATGAAAAAACCTGAAGGAAACATCCCCTTTTGCGCAGTATATATGCGGTTTTTTGCAGTTCAGGAGCAGCATATTCCGGGCTTCAACGCTGTAGTCTTTTCCCTCGCTGGATACAAAAAGCGTCCCGCTGTCAACAAGCAGGGAAAGATAATAATCGTAATTATTCCGCTGGACCGAATACCGTTTATCGCAGCGGAACGTACCGATATAGGGAGCGTAAAACAGCGCTTCCCGGGTAAACTCCGAAGGCAGATGCAGATACATTGTTGAAGATTTCAAAACGCCCGGTTCATTTGCCGGGAGTTTCTGGATCGTAGCAAGATCACCGGGTTCCAGCATTCTGTGCATAAACCGTTCATCCATACTTTTTCCCTGACTGTTATCTTATCATTCAAATCTGGAATCTGTAAAGCAAAAGTTCGATTCTGAAAATGAGCAGGAAATGTTAATTTTCCAGCAGAATTTATCATTGCGTTCTCCCGGAAAAAGCAATCATAATACCTGTCATGACATCAAGAGAGAGAATTCAGGCGGCGCTGGAACACCGTCAGTCGGATAAGGTTCCCGTTGATTTTGGCGGAACATCGGTAAGCGGCATAAGCGCCTCTACGGTATACAAGCTGCGGAAGGCGTTTAATCTGCCGGAACGTCCGGTCCGGGTGGTATGCAGCTATCAACTGCTGGGCGAAATAGACGAAGAGCTTATGGAGAAACTGGACTGTGATTGTGCGCCCATTATGGCATACAAAACGATGTTTGGTTTCCGGAACGAGGGATGGAAGCCCTGGACCCTTTCTGACGGTACGCCGGTACTGGTCCCTGAAAAATTTAACGACAGGTATGAGCCAAATGGCGGCGTATTCCAATACCCCGAAGGGGATACAAGCCTTCCCGCCTCAGGCTATATGCCTGGGGGAGGTTTTTTCTTTGACGCCATTATACGGCAGGACGATTTTGATGAGGATAATCCCTCGGTAGCGGATAACACCGAAGAATTCGTCAGGATAAGCGATGATGAACTCCGCTACGCCCAGGAACGGGCCGATTATCTCTATAACAATTCAGAGCGGGCCATTATTGGCGGAATAAGCGGCACTGCCCTTGGCGATATTTCCATGGTTCCCGCCACATGGATGAAACACCCCAGGGGCATACGGGATGTGGCTGAATGGTATATGTCCATGGCTTCCCGCCAGGATTTCCTCAAGGAAATTTTTGACCGGCAGACTGAAATCGCGCTTGAAAATCTCAAACTGTATCATCAGGCCGTAGGGGACAAGATCACTGTCCTCTATCTGTGCGGGGCCGACTTTGGTTCACAAAATGCGCCGATGTGTTCCACGCAGCTTTTTGATGCAGTGTACCTTCCCTATTATAAACGAATGACCGCCTGGATACATGGAAACACAAAATGGAAGGTGTTTAAACATACCTGCGGCTCCATAATGCCCCTCATCCCCAGCCTTATTGAGGCGGGGATAGACATTCTTAACCCTGTGCAGAACAGCGTGGTTAACATGGACCCCCAAGAACTGAAAAATAAATTCGGAGATACATTGACCTTTTGGGGCGGCGGCGTGGACACCCAAAAAACGCTTCCCTTTGGAACGCCGGAGGAAGTGTATGAACAGGTAAAGGAACGTATCAGCATTTACAACCGCAGCGGCGGATTTGTGTTTAATACGATTCATAATACCCTGGCAAAGGTCCCGCCTGAAAATTTTCTGGCAATGCTTAAGGCGATAAAAGAGTTCCGCTAGTGTTAATACGGCCATCGTTTGATGGCCGAATAAATTTAAGGAGAGGTAAAATGAAGAAAAGAATGTTTACCGTCATTGTTGCCTGCATACTTGTGGCAGTATGCACTCCCGTCTTTGCCAAGGGTGGCAGCCAGTCGGGAGCGGGAGGGAAACCGAAAATCGCGGTTATCCTAAAAACCCTCAGCTCGCCCTATTGGCAGATCGTACTGGGCGGCGCGCGGGAAGCGGCCGCGAAATACGGCTATGAGCTTGTCGAGCTTGGACCGCCGACAGAGGATGGAGTTACCGAGCAGATCAACATGGTGGAAGACGTAATTTCCAAGGGAGAAGTTGTGGGTATTGTTTTTTCGCCCTCTCAGCCTCCCGCCGCGATCAACGTCATGAACAAGGCGAAAGCGGCCAAAATTCCTGTAGCGGTAATTGATACTCCCATGCCCGAAACCTACACTGATTTTCTGACCTATATCGGCAGCAACAATTACCAGATTGGCGTACTTGGCGGGCAGGAAATGCTCAAGGCGCTTAAACCGGGCGCAAAGGTGACCATCCTCGAAGGCGCTCCAGGAAATCCGGCCATGACCGAGCGCGCCAATGGGGCCGAAAAAGTGCTTAAGGATGCCGGCATGGTTATTGAAAGCCGCCAACCCGCCTATTCCGACCGTGAACGGGCGCTCAGTATTATTCAGAATGTAATCCAGAAAGGAGACATTGACGGCGTGTTTGCCGCCAACGATGATCAGGCGGTAGGCGCTTATCGCGCATTGGCCCAGAACAACAAGAAAGCGGTTATCGTCGGCGTGAATGGAGACCAATTCGCAAAAGAAGCCGTCAAGAACGGCGAAATTCACGGCACGGTCGCGCAGGACGCCGCTGGCATGGGCTTCCTTGGCGTTGAAAGCATTTATAAAACATTACAGGGACAATCGGTAGAAAAGAAAATCGACGCTCCCACTCCAGTTATTACCAAAAGCAACGTTGACCAGTATCTGTAAGCGTTAAATGCATCCCCATATTTGGGGATGCATTTTTTGGCTATACTATTACGGGGCGCTGTTATTGATTTTGCCGCGCCGTTCGTCCATTCCTCCTTGATAGCGAAACAAAAGTATAGCAGTATCTCTATTGAAGGCAAAAGTCAATCATTGAAGACCAATACCCCGCCCTGAAAGGCTAAACTTGACCCTCAAAAATAAAAAGCGAGCAGGGCGGATTTGGCCCGGAAAAGCATGTTCACCGCATTAGTGGTGTCTTTGTTACTTTTTCCCAATAGTATTACAGCGAGCGGTTTTCAAGACTTTACCAGTCAGGCGGCTCTGGCGGCGCGGAACTTACCGCTCCCTATAGCCTGGTGGTAAGGGAATCTACCGCGTTGTATAACAATGGCTAGGCCGCACCGTCTGCCCTTTTCCCCTGTGGTATTTCACGTAAAAACATAAGCATGGTATGTACCAACAAGATAAGCAAGCTCCTTGCGGGCTTTTTCAAGATTGCCTTGCAGGGAGACAATATCAAGACTGGCCTTGGTTTGTATAACCCATTTTTATCAGCCAAGGCAATTTCAGGATCTTCACAGAGTCTTTGGAAGGGATCTGCAGTTCCTTCCGGCAAATCTTTTTAATCGTGCCGTTCGGAAGCCGTCCTTGGAGCGGAACTTTTCGAGGGGTAGAAGAAGTTGAGCAGGGGGCACAGGAAGGGATAGACCATAGTGAGAGCGGCTAGACATCCTTCAGTTACTTCATTGCCGCAGACATCGATATACTTGAGCCTGGGAACATACTTTTTTTGCTCCCATTTTTCCATCTGCCCTTCGTGAAAATTTTCAAACCAAAAATCAGGCAGAGCCTCTTCGCCTTGATAACGCAGGTGCCTTCAATAGGAACAAGGAAGCCCCTCGTATCTTCGTCGTCCCCGGGAACCGGCTATTTATCTTCCCAGCAGTTCCCCGGCTTTCTTCACCAGGCTCCCGGCGTCAAGGCCAAA
>JAITHQ010000220.1 GCA_031279925.1 Treponema sp.
TGGATTTTTGCGGTCAATAAACCGCAAAAATCCCGATTTTCGGGCTCTTTTTGAGCCTGCAAGGTAGAATTTTGGCGTTTGCAACGCCAAAATTCCAGATTTTGAACAGGCTCTAAGGCCGGCAGGCAATGTTTAGTCTTCAGGCTGGGTAGTAAACCCCTTTGGTACGAATAAAATATATTGTTCTAAATGGAAGCCCTGTTGCAAAAGGAGACAATATGACTATCAATCTTCCGGCAAGGGAAGTTCCCCTTTATAAAGAAACCGATGTGCTTGTGGCAGGAGGGGGGCCTGCGGGTATAGGGGCCGCAGTGGCGGCGGCTCGGCGCGGGGCGCGGGTAGCGCTGCTGGAAAAGCGGGGCTTCCTTGGCGGAAACATTACCGCCTGTTATGTGGAAACCTGCAATCACTTTATGCAAAAACTTTCGTTCAAGACCAGCGGGATATGGGCCGAACTGGAAGAACAGTACCGCGCCCGCTTTGGCAATTCCGGCGATATACGGCCCGGCGCTCCCCACCGTTTTTCCAGCGAGCACCTCAAAATTTTTCTGGACGGTTTTGTAAGCGGGGCAGGGGTGGAGATAAGCCTGCACAGTTTTATCAACGAGCTTGTTATGGAGAATGGGCATATAAGCCACGTTGTTATTCAAACCAAGCAGGGGCCGCTGGCTGTTTCAGCCCGGCAGGTGATCGATTGCACCGGCGATGGCGACCTTGCTTTTGCGGCGGGCGTTCCCTTTGATCAGGGCCGGGATCGGGATCACCGCTGCCAGCCGGGAACTCTTAACTTTAGAATTGGCGGGCTGGACGCCGCCGGACTTACATCGGATGGAATAGACCGCTTTAAGGAAATTGGCGGACGTTTCCGAAAAGACTACAGATCGGGGCAAACCGGCCTTTCCTGCAAACGGCAAGACATTCCTGGCGGGCGGATAACGGCGGCGGGCCAGCTTTCGTATATCAACTATCCCTGCGCCTATGGAATCGATCCCACCAGCATTGCCGATCTTACCCGCGGCGAAATGGAATGCCGGCGTTACATTCTGGAAATCTGCGATTACATGAAAAGCCATTTTGAAGGGTTTGAAAACAGCGAGCTTGTTTCCATTGCGCCGGAAATCGGTTTCCGCGACAGCCGCCGTATCCGGGGGGAATACCGGCTGAGCATCGATGACTTGCTTTCGGGCCGCCATTTTGAAGACGCCATCGCCCTGTTTCCCCAGTTTTACGACATGCTCTCCCCTGACGCAAACATGAACGAAGGCAGCCCTCATGATGCGGGTTACAAGGGCTACATCTGTTCCTTCCCCCAAGACGGCCTCAACTTCGAAATACCCTACCGCTGCCTGCTTCCCCTGGGCATAGACAATCTGCTCGTTGCCGGTCGCTGCATATCAGCGGACCATGTTGCCGAAAGCGGGATCAGAGCCATCACCGCCTGCATGTATACGGGCCAAGCCGCCGGAACCGCCGCCAGCCTTGCCCTGCGGCAGGGCCGCCCTCTGCGTACGTTAGACGTAAAAGAGCTCCAGGATTCACTGCGCAGTCAGGGAATGATTTTGCAGCCGTAAGAGCCCGAAAATCGAGATTTTTGCGGTCTATTGACCGCAAAAATTCACAATTTGAACAGGCTCTTAGATTTCCGCTACATCAGCGGGGCAAAAATCCGCAGTATGTCGGGGATAATCCGCTGAAAAGCGTTGCTGGCACATTCGGTAATCCGCACCTCGTGCGAAACGGGCACAGTCCGCAGAAAATCTTCTTTTATTGTACGCACGGCGCTGCTGTTGTAGATCAGTACGCCGCATTCAAAGTGCAGGTACAGGCTGCGAAAATCAAGGTTGGTTGTCCCTACGGTGGCAATTACATCATCGGAGACAAAGGTCTTGCCGTGGTTAAAACCAGAAGTGTACTCGTAAACTTTTACCCCGGCGGAGATAAGCTGCCGGTAATACGAGCGGGAAGCAATCGCCACAATTCGTTTATCCCAGCGGTAGGGGGTGATAATCCGCACATCCACGCCGCTCTTGGCCGCAAGGGTTAGGGCCGAAAGCAGGTTATCATCGATCACAAGGTAGGGGGTATTGATATACACATATTTTTTTGCTTTGTTGATAATTTGAATGTACACATGTTCGCCCACGTTGTCGTCATCAATAGGGCTGTCGGCGTAAGGCTGTACAAAGCCGTCGCCCGCGACAGGACAGGGTTTTTCCTTCCAGGGGTAAAAGGCGGCGTAATCGTCACGTATATCCGGCTGCAAGTTCCACATCTGCAAAAATATCAGGGTAAGCGCCCAGGCCCCCTCACCTTCCAGTTTAATGGCGGCGTCCTTCCAGTGTCCAAAACGGTCGACAGCGTTAATGTACTCGTCCGCCAGGTTTAAGCCGCCGGTAAAAGCAATCTTGCCGTCAATAGAAATAATTTTACGGTGATCACGGTTGTTTTGCAGCGATGAAAGAATCGGCTTAAAGGGATTAAACACAAAACATTTAATTCCGTCCCGCTCAAGGTTCTGCCGGAACTCAGGCGGCAGACTCATAAAGCAGCCAAGGTCATCGTACATAAGCCGTATGTCAAGCCCCTGCGCCGCCTTTCGCTTTAGAATGGAAATAACGGGATCAAGCATTGCCCCTTCGCGTAGAATAAAAAATTCCAGGAAAATATAATGCTCTGCTTTTTCCAGTTCTTTCAGTACCCGGTGGAAAAAAAGCTCCCCTGAATCAAAATATTCCGTTGCGGTACGGGCATATACCGGATAACCGGCGTAGTCCTGCAAATAATGCGCCTGCGGCCCAAAGGATGGAAAAGCCGCCAGAAGATCGGGCAGGCAATTGCCGGAAAGATGAAACGCGCCCCGGCTGTCCCGCAGATTCCGCTCGATAAGCTGCCTGAGTTTGCGGGGATTTGACTGTGAATAAAAGATGATGTACATAATGCCCCCAAAAAAGGGGAACAGCATGATCAAAAAAATCCAGGTAAGTTTATAGGCGGCCTTTTCCCGCTTGTTCAACACATGGATACAGACAATAACACTCAGAAAATTGAGAAACCAGTTGACATAGTGAAAGTATATTCCGGTACTGGCAAGAAGCAGGATAACAAAAACAATCTGAACCAGCAGGGTAAGGATTACAAAAACTCTTCTTCGAAAAACAACCCGGCT
>JAITHQ010000121.1 GCA_031279925.1 Treponema sp.
CAATAAAAATAATACAGGGAGCTTTATCCCGCGCTTGCTTGAACAAATCCCGCACACGGGCCGCGCCCACGCCCACAAACATCTCGACAAAATCCGCGCCGCTCATGCGGAAAAAAGAAACGCCCGCCTCGCCTGCCACGGCGCGGGCCAGCAGGGTTTTACCGGTTCCCGGCGGCCCCACCAGCAGCACCCCCTTGGGAATCTTCCCGCCGATGTCGGTATACTTGCGGGGATTTTTCAGAAAATCGACAACCTCAACCAGCTCTTCTTTTGCCTCGTCCACACCGGCAACATCGTTAAAGCGGGTGGCAATGTCCCCCTCGGCGACAATTACGGCGCGGTTCTGCCCCACGGAAAGTACGTTGCCGCCCATGTTGCCAAGGCGCTTCATCAAGAAACGCCAAATAAAAAAGAAAAAAGCGATAGGCAGCACCCAGCTAAAAATGATGTTCAGGATAGTGCTGCCCTCGCGGGACACGGCGTAATAGGCCACTTTTTTTTCATCCATTAATTTGATGAATTCACCGTCGTTAATGGGAACCGTACGGTATACCGGTTCCTGCACCGGCATATAGGGACTGCGAAACGGCGAGCGCGATGTTTCGCGCCGGGGCGCGCCGGTGGTGTAGCCGGTAAAATAGGAATCGGTCAGCTCTACCCGCTTTATTTCGCCTGACGCAATCCGCAATTTGAATTCAGAAAAATCAATGGCAGGGTTAACCCGGTTAAGGAAAACGTAATTGAACAAACTCATTCCAATAACAAGGATAATGATGTAAATTATGGAAAATTTCCAGCCGCCAAAGGGCTTAAGATCGGGCAGTTTAGGGCCGCCAAAGGGAAAGAAGGGGCCGCCATCCTTGTTCTTTTTCTTGTCTTTTTTTGGATCATTAAAGCTGTCGCTCATTCGTACCTCTTGAAAATATCTTGTCTTAATCATAATGCAAAAATGGAAAAGAGGCTACGCAGCGGGGAAAATAGCAGTCCAATGCCGTTTAGAAGACTAAACCTGATCCCCAAAAACACAACCAGCTATCCAAAAATATTCTGTGGGTCCAGTTTAGTTTAGAAAACCGAGCCAGTTTCATCGGACCAGCGGTCCGCACCCAACCGGGGTTTTGAAACTGGCTCAACCACATAAGGTTAAGGTTGTTTTACAAAAACTGAATTTTTGCAACACGCTCAATTTGTTAAATACATTACTGGGCGCCGCCTATCTGCTTTAGCGCGTCGCTGGCAAGGGCTTTAACCGCAGGGGTCCAGTCCAGGTTAATAGTGGCGTTTAAAACGGGCCGGCCCAAAGGGCGGCCTGCCTGCCCAAGGGCAGGGATAACAGCGCGGACCATCTGCTCATCTTCCTGCCGGATATTACCGCTCTGCCGCTTCGCATTCAAATCCGCAAGGAATTTGGATAAGCGCCGGGCAGATTCATCTGACCTTAGGGAAGCAAGAGTCGCCACCGCCACAAGCTTTTCCTGACTGTCATATCCATAAGTATAAGAACGTTCCAGAGGCGCATATACCGCCTCATCACTTGTACCGTATCTGTTGATCATGTTCATTGCAAGTTTTCTCATTTCTGCCAGCTTCTTCCTCAACTCCAGATCGTTGGTAGAGGCTTTCCAGCCTTCCAGAAGAGCCGCTACCGCGACAGACGCTTTTGAAGTATTGGGAGCGCCGGAAGACTCGATGGTTTGCAGGGCGGCAAATTTTGCCGGATAATCGTAGCCTGGGCCCTTGACCACTTCCGTCAAAAACGGAGTCGGATCTGATGCAATAATGGGCAGCGATTTGACCGCCTGACTCGTAACCCGTTCTGAATACCAGCCAATCGAAGCAAAATATACCGGAAGATAACCAGAGGGGTCGGCATATTCTTCAAGCGCGATAATGGCGCCAAAAGCGATCTGGTTTCCATTTTCCCGGTTCGGGGTGGGCCTGGTGTTAAGGCTTTGCAGAATACGAATCACCTGTGGAAGATACGCGGTTGCCTGTATTTTTCCCAGCGCCATAAGGGCCTCGGCTTTAACCAGCGGTTCCGTAAACATTTCCACTACACGCCACAGATCCGGGGCGGCCTGTGCATATTTTTCCATACCCAACTGCGCCGAAAGTATCCTGGCCTGGTCAGCGGCGGCGTTCCTTTCGGTAACATGTTTAAGATTCTTGTACTCGGAAACCAAACGGCGGAGCGTTTTTGCGTAAAATTCCTCCGCGCCCGAAACTTTCTCCGCGGCCATGTTTTTTAAAACCTCCAACTGATCCATACTGGTCTCAGCGAGGTCATACAGGTATACATAGGTATCCAGTTCTTCCGATCCGGCAAAACCCACTGCAAACGCAGACAACAATAAAGCAAATACAATCTTTTTCATCTTTCTTATCCCTCCCTTGAATTTTACCGGCTGACTGGCCGGAATGTATATTCATACTGCATCGTTTGAGTAGATTCACCTTCAAAATCTACAACTGTTTTTGGGGTAAACTCCCCATTAGCGCCATATTCATAGATTTCCCTGCGCTGAATTGAACCATTGGCTCCGTTCTTCCGGTTTTTCACTTTATGCCCATTCTGCCAAACAGTGTTGACAGTGGTAGTGATATTTCCGTTTCCGTCAAATACCTCCTGTCTAACAAGGTTACCCCGGTCATCATACTGATACCTGGTGGAACTGTTTGCCTTTGTTACGGAACCTTTGGTTTCGGAAAAAAACATTTCTCCATTTGACGCCTTACCCTTGTTGTCTACAATGGTTTCCCGCAAGATTTGGCCATGGGGATTGTATTGATATTCAACACGGTTTTTCAGGCGGTTTTCAGCATCCCTGGTGGTTTTTGCGGTTGTAAAGATCCCATTGCTGTAGGAGAATTCGATCTGCTCCCACATGACGCCGGAATCCGGATATCGCGCCTGGCTGTTCACACGGGAACAGAAAGGATCCCACTCGGATGTGGTGTACTCATCCAGCTTGCCATCCGAAAAAAGCACGGATACCGTGGTCCCGGATGAGCTTCGCCCCTGATCTGCCGCCGCATTGCTGCCGCCGGGCGGCCATTTGACACCGGTTTGCGAATAGGCAGCCGTTGCCAGAACCAGGGCAATTATGAAAAGCATGATTTTCTTCATCATTATTACTCCCTTCTATGTAATAATATGGTATAATACTATAATACTTCAATACTAGGTATCAAACAAGCGGAAAATGAGTATTGCCGAGTTTTTATAATAAGGAAGAAATATGCGGATTGTCAATGGAAAAATTATCGATGCTGAGGGAAGAACGCTGATGCTGCGGGGGGTGAATTTGGGGGGCGGCTCCAAAAACCCGTTTGGGCCGCCGCCTTGGGGAATGGGGCCGGAATCCCTTAAAAACCCGGCTGACGCCTCGTTTGTGGGGCGTCCCTTCCCGCTGGACGAGGCGGACGCCCATTTTGAGCGTCTTGGCCGCGCCGGTTTAACCTTTTTACGGCTGATTATCACCTGGGAGGCGCTGGAACACGC
>JAITHQ010000122.1 GCA_031279925.1 Treponema sp.
CCCCCGGCCCTGCCGGGGGTTTTTTGGCGCACATAAATACGAAATGTAACATTGTGATCGATTTTATTCGCACCTGGATGATCACGCCAAACGCATCAAAATATACTGCAATTATAGAAAGCCTGGGAGGGGCAAAGACTTCTTATTACTCTTGTCTCCCATCCCTCAAGTCTATCTCTTTTTTTGAATTCGGAATTACTGAGCCTGCGCCTTCTCCCCTTGTGCAGAATGGTTTATACTTAAAGACATGAAAGATTTAAATCGTATCCGTTTAAAAAAAGCCTTTATCATCGACATGGACGGGGTTATTTACCACGGCAACCAACTGCTCAAAGGGGCGGCTGCATTTGTGGAATGGCTGAACTCCAGCGGCAAGGCGTATCTTTTTTTGACCAATTCCAGCGAGCGTTCGCCCATTGAGCTTGCGCAAAAGCTTGCCCGCCTGGGTATTGAGGTGGAGCCGGAACATTTTTACACCAGCGCGCTGGCCACGGCGAGTTTTCTGGCTTCACAGTGCCCCGGCGGTTCGGCCTACGTTATTGGCGAACCGGGGCTGATACAGGCCCTGTATGACGCTGGCTTTACCATGAACAACGTCAATCCCGATTATGTGGTTGTTGGTGAGGGCAGGGGCTACAGCCTTGAAGCGCTGGAACGGGCGGTAAAGCTGGTACTGGGCGGGGCGCGGCTTATCGGGACCAACCCCGATCTTGCGGGGCCGGTGGAAGGGGGCATGGCGCCCGCCTGCGGCGCCCTGGTGGCCCCCATAGAGCTGGCCGCCAAAACAAAAGCCTATTTTGTGGGCAAGCCCAATCCCCTTATGATGCGCCACGGACTGCGCCGCCTCAATACCCTGCGGGAAGAAACCGTCATCGTCGGCGACCGTATGGACACGGACATTGTGGCCGGAGTTGAAACGGAAATTGAGACCATACTGGTCCTTTCAGGCGTTACAAAGCTGGAAGACCTTCCCGGTTTTCCCTACCAGCCCCGGCACGTTCTGGAAGGGGTGTTTGAGATTCCCGGCTGATCGGCGCCAGGCACTGTTTTTGACGTACAGAAGGTATTTTAATCCCTGTTGCTTTCAAAAATATCCCTAAAGTCGTCCGCAATGCACTTAAAGACTTCGATAAGGGAGGGGTCAAAGTGGGTTCCCTTTTCGGCATATATCTTTTCCAGGGTTATCTTGTGGCTTAGGGCGGGCTTGTAACTGCGCTCCATACGAAGAGCATCATATACATCGGCAATGGCTACGATCCGCGCCGAAAGGGGAATCATCTCGCCTTCAAGCTGAAAAGGGTAGCCCGCGCCGTTCCATTTTTCGTGATGGGCAAGGGCAATTTCTTTTGCCATGGGGTTGGGGTAGGTTGAAAGAATAAAAGCGCCGTTCTTGGTGTGTTCCCGCATTATGGTCCATTCCCAGTCGGAAAGGGGGCCTTCCTTGTTGAGTATGTCATCGGGCGTGCCGATTTTTCCCACATCATGCATGGAAGCAAGAAAACCAATGTTATCGATAAAGTCCGCATCGATGTTTTTGCAGGCGGGAACGCCGCTGCGAAACAGCTCTTCGGCAAAGCGCTTTGAGTAAAAGTTGACCCGGCTGATATGTTTGCCGGTATCATTGTCCTTAAGTTTTGACGCCTCAAGAAGGCTCAAAAAGACCGATCGGAGCAAATGGCGGTTTTCCTCGGTTACATCATCAAAGAGAACCACAAAGGCAGCCGGGGCCTTAATGTCCATTTCGGCGGGAAAAATATACACCCTGGTCTGCACGGAAACGGTACTGCGGGACTTTATCTGGGCCGTGCCTTTCCATGAAAAACCATGTTCACCGGTAACAATAGTTTCGCGTATGCTTTTAATGCCTTCCAGTCCAAACGCTTTGCCAAATATGTCAATAAAATAATTCCCCGAAAGGCTGAAAAAACCGGTAAAAAGATGCTCGCATGCAGGGTTGGCATAGAGTATCTTCATCCGCTTGTTCAAGACCAGTATGGGGAACATACTGGTCCTGTAGGGATTGAGGGACGAGGACAATTCTTCTGGCGTACCGTCATCAGCCTCCACATCTTCCAGTACGTCAAGGGATTCAAGTTCCCCTATTGTTTCAAGTTCTCTAATATTTTCAGACATTGTATATTTTTGTTGACATTTTTACAGGCCCTGCCGCAATTCCGCATCACTTTTTCGGATGTACTCAGGCCCGGAAAACCAGTCAACAGGATTATTATTCAATATTTTGGATTTTTTTGCAATCGTAAGCAGCGCCGCCGCGCTCCCCCCGCTATAGGCGACATCCAGCCTTACCAGGCCGCTGTCAATAAGTTCGGCGGGCAAGGCATGGTAAAGCGCCGCCGCGCCCGGCCCGGTAAGCAGCGCCGCCATGTCTTGCGGCCTGGACATCCGCTCAATGGCCCGGCCAATTTCGGCAGGGCCCGCATCCATGTCTGTACAGATACGGTCGCCATTGCGGTACAGGGCGCAAAAAAACGCGTTTCCTCTGGCGTCAATTGCCGGCGCAACGATTCCCGGCCATGCCGAAAAATGATAAGCCATACAGTCAAGGGTGGGGACGGCGGCAAAAGGGATGCCCAGCGCTAGGGCCAGTCCTTTGGCAAGGGAAAAGCCAATGCGCAGTCCGGTAAAAGAACCAGGGCCGCCCGTGCAAAGAACGCCGGAAAGGTCTCTCTGGGCAATACCGGCTTCCCGCAGCAGCAGATCAACGCCATCCATAAGCAGTTCCGAGTGGCGCAGGCCGGCGTCGGCCTCGAAACGCCAGGTGTTTTCACCTGCGGCAAGAGCAAGAGAAAGTACGGCGGTGGCGGTGTCAACGGCAAGCAGGTTCATGGGTTTAATGCCTCGCAAAGATAGCTGCCATCAATTCTGATAAGGCGCTCCTCTTGCCCCCGGATTTCAATTTCGATAATAATCGCATTGGGGGGAAGGGAATTGGGGATACGTTCACTCCATTCAATAACCGATATTCCCTCGCCAGACATCAGTTCCCCTGCGCCGGTGCTTTCAAAGTCATCATCCCCGGTAAGGCGGTACGCATCAATATGATACAGGGAAATTATTCCCCGGTATTCAGAAATAATCGTGTAAGTGGGACTGGTTACGTTTTCGGTTATCCCCAAGCCGCGCGCAATGCCTTTTACGAAGCATGTCTTTCCAGCGCCCAGCCCCCCCCGGAGCGCAACCACCGATCCCTGCCGAAGGCGGGAGGCAATGCGTTCTCCAAGGGCCGCAGTTTCCTCCGGCGAGGAGGAAACCAGCTCAATCAGGCAACCCTCCGTTTGTATGCAGGTTGTCAATGAATTGTTTTAGTTCCCTGGTAACGGGAAGCAGGGGGTAGTCAATGTTGTCCAAAAAGGTAACGGTTATCTCTTTGTGCCCGGTAGGTTTGATTTCGACAGAAAAATCAATCCGGTATTCAGCCTGGCCCTTGGTTAGTTCCAGAACTGCGACACCGGTGTACAGCAACCGGTAATAAATGGGTACATCTTTTCTTACAATGTCCTTGACAGCAATTACTTTCATGCGCTCATCCTTTTTCCGGCTCTTTATCGGCGTATTCATACACCATGGCGTTTATTGAGTTCAACGATTTGCGCGGAACTTTCAGGAATTTAATATGCATAATCGTATTAACTCCTGTCTGGTTGACCCGCAGAATCTGTCCCAGCGCGGCAACAACCGAATTGTCTTCGCGTGTAAACTCAACTTTTAACCGCTGGCCGGATGTTACCGGCGCCCTGGTTTGTATTGAACAGCCGCCAATGGAAATATCGATGATATTTCCCGAAAGGCGCTGGTTGTCCACAACCAGCTTTTGCTCTTTTCGCCGGCCTGTATCTTCAATATGCACGAAATAGAAACCTGTTGCAATAACCGTTTGACGGCGCCGGAAGCGGCGGTTGGACAGCCGTTTTATCTGGCCGGAATGAACAAGCTGCAAGACCGGCCCGCCCTTGGTCTCGGTGGAACCCAGGATACGGCTTTCCACAGAAAAACCCTTGCTTGATTTGGTATAAAAGGCAAGGGTAACTTTGCTGCCCTGGGGGGGATGCAGCGGGCCGCTCCCGCTCGACGGGTTTTCAACAACCAGGGTGTCCCCCTTGGTAGAAATAACCCGTACCGGGTAATTCTTGTCGCCCAAGGTAAGCACCGCCGCGACATTTTCGGGTATCTGCCTGGTAGACGTGGTTGCAAGACCGCCCGGTCCCGATTCAATAATATTCCTGGTTGCAAAAAGAACCGAAAGTTTCTGCTGAATTTCCTCGTCGGTTATGGCTGTTTGTTCTATCAGCCGGTAGGCATTTTTGAAATGCCGGTCCAGCAGATGGGGAGAATTAAGGGAATTTACCGGGTCTGTTACACCATCACTCTTGAATACAAACTCAAGCATTTTTGTCTGCTCACGATTCAGCCCCATAGTGCTGGCAATCCTGTGCAGGTGAACCCGGCCCGAAGGAACCCCATTCAGAGCGGGAACCTTTAACTTGTTTTTTGCCAATATAACGATAACCAGTATAACGATAATTACCCCGATCCCTATTACAAAAAATGTTGCATCTCCAGTAAAAGAACTTTTCGATTTCCAAAACTCAGACATCCGAAATGTCTGAAGGGGGTATATATTGAAACTGCCTGCAATGTTCATGATTCCTCCTATGCTGGCGCCACAGGGGGCTTGCTTATGCACAATAATGCTGAATACAGGCCTCGAAGCCGGGGCGACATCTCGTATTCGGCAAGATCCCCTACAAGTACCGTATCATGCTGTTCATACGCCGCCAGCAGTTCCCGCAAAGCCGCGCTAAATTCCGTCAGGAATTCAGAAATTGAAATTTCATCAATCCTGATTTCCTCAACCGCAAACCCTTCCATTTTTAATACATTGCAGAGGCGGAAAACTTTCTCGGTAATGTTGGAAAAGATATTCACCGTTTCCGCAGCCCTTGAATCTTTACCGGTCTGAATATCCAAAGGAAGGTCTTCAAGGCGGGAACATACTTCGGCAATTAAAGGCTCCGCCCTGCCAATCTCCCCTGAAGGGTCCTGTAATTCCCGCAGCCGTTCCTCAACTATTGCGCGAAGCCCCTGGAGGCCGGGGCCTTCACCGGAAAAAGTTTTTATAATCCAGGTATGTAATTCCGGCGTCTGTTCGGCAAGCAGGCAGGCTTCCGGGCTTTCCCGCCATTGCTCCGCAAAAGATTGTTTCTCTGTAAAATCCGTATTTTCGTATACATCGATATCCTGCAGGGCACAGAACAGTCCTTCTGCAATCAATTCCTGCATGGAACTGGTTTTGATGTTGAGGGTTTCGACGGAATCAATTTCCCGCCTAAAAGACTCTTCGATGGAACCAGCGGATACTGCTTCACCGTCCAACTCAACACCGCTTAAGCGGTAGCCGGTATTGGCAAGCCAGCTTTCCAAACCGGCAAGAATTTCTCCAACGGTTTTTTCAGCCTCAAGCCGAATATCCGCATCTTTACCATTAATTTGTATATTCATATATTACCTGTTACCATTCTGCCTGCCAAAATTTTCAAGGGAAGAAGACGTTTGTTCCATACGGTTGTAGGCGCTTTCCATACGGCTGTATTGGACCTTTAGGTCCGCCTCTTTTGCGGCAAGCTGGCGTTCCATGGTATCAATACGCCGCTTGTCCTGGCTTATGCGGGAATCGATTGTTCCTGTTTTAAGGGCAATAATACCGCCGGTGTCTACAAACGGCTTGGAAAGCGTTTCCAGGTTGTAGGCGATTCCCGTATCCACAATTAAGTCGCCATCGCTGTCTGAACCAAAAAGCTGCCGGATTGCGGGGAGTTTTGTCTCCATTGCCGCGTCCAAAGCCTTTTCATCAATTTCAAGATAACCCCGCAGCCGCGAAGGATCGTAGCCCGCGCCCCCTGAACTTCTGGTATTGGTGCTGACGCCTATTTGGGAAAGCAGGGCAAGGTTTCGTTCCTCGGAAGTAGGGTAAGGGGCTGAAACTGTCCGCATAAGGTTGTTTTTTAGCTGGTTAAGAGTAGAATCGCCGCTAAAGGCCCCCAAACGTTTCCGCATGGCCGCAGCTTCTTCCGCATCAAGGTAACTTAACTCGTCTACCAGACGTTCATCCATCCGGGTAAGGATATTCACCTCGGCCATAAGCCGGTTATAGTTGCCAACCATGGAAATAATGGAGTTCTTTACCGCATCCCGGTCGGGCCGGACTTCCAGCCGAACCGGGCGGTCGGAAACTCCCCGTGTGGTAACGGTAACACCGGGAATAATATCGTTTATGGCATTTACAGGCCGCGTTATTTCTATCCCTTCCATAGCGATAATTGCGTCCTGGGCAACGGAAACCGCATTCATGGGCTTAAGGCCCCCGCCGATAGCGCCGGGATCAAAAACTTCGATTTTGCGGAGAGTAATATCCCGGTGCGTATTGGTATTTTCGATATTGATTGCGGTGATGGTTTTACCCGCAGCCAGGCCGTCCAGCCGGAACTGCCGGGAAAGAAAGCCGCCGCTGTCCGCAATGGGGGGCAGGGCCGCCTTGGTCCCGTCGGAAAACCCCAGGGAAAAAACTGCAAGGTTATCCACACGCGGCGGTATGACCGGGGGGGACCATTCAGGCAGGGGCGCCGTTGACGGATTATTTTCTATTTCAATACCGCCGTAAGAGATGCCGCCCGGCGAAGGAATACTGGGCCCCGGCGGAGGCTGGGGAATAATCTCGATGGTATCGGGAACTACATTGGTGATGGTCTCAAATTGCAGAACCAAAGGCGATCCTGGTTCGACATTCAGGGCAAAGGGAATAGAAGCTGAACCAAGGGCAGGAACCTCAAGAGCGCCATCGTCGATCGATATGGAACTGTCTGCCGTACCCGTGTCCCGAACCGTATCTTCATTGATAACAATATTCCGGCGGGAATTGTTTGCGTGTTCCACTATACCCAGACGGACAGCCAGCCGGGCCGCATCGCCGGAAAAGCCCAGACGGTTTTCCGCGCCGGTAACTTTAGATTCAATTAACAGCGATTTAGTTCCCGGCTGAACGGTAATAAGGCTGGCGGCGATCTTGTCCCGCCCGCGGCGGTTCAGCGCGTCAGTAAATTCTTTAAGACTGCCACCCCGGAAATTAAAGGAAATGGTATCTTTGCCTACAGAAAAGGTATAAGTTCCGCCGTCTATTTTGAATTTCTCATCCAAAGGAGGGGAAAGGAAACGATCTGCCTGGGCAAGCTGTTTAACTGTAAACTGATATTCATGCTCACCGGCTTCCCGCGTTGCAGTGGCCGTAACAGCCAGATCGTCTGAAGAAATTGCAACGCGCTCGTTAAAAGGATTTTGGAACGAATAAAGTGAACGGGCGCTCTCGCGGAGGGAAGTAATACGGCGGCCTACTTCCTGCCAATAAGACTTTCTGGATTCCAGGTTTTCTATATTTTTTTCGGTTCTTTCTTTGGGGACCCGCTCCAGCTTCATCAGGTCTTCAACGAGTTTTTCTGAATTAAACCGGCTTTTTACCCCCGGCATGTACACATCGGACATAGACTCACTAACCTCTCAATCAACCTCAAGGCCGTGTGCCCCACAGTCTAAAACCGTTGCTGTGGTCAACGGCCCGCTTACACCCGTTTGTCAAACAGAAAACCAATGGTTTCCTTCAGTTTTCTGTGCAAACGTTGCAACTCTTCGGGCGGAAGCACCTTAATCACCTTATCGGTTTCTTTATCAATGACCTTGACAATTACTTCGTTTGACTGGAGATCAACTATAAATTGAAGTTTTTTATCAAATGTAAGGCCAATTTGTTCAAGATCAGATGCCACATTATTAAATTCCGTGGGTTTAAAATCCATTTGACCGCCGTTTCCCGGCAATGTTGCGGCAAATTGTTCAATAGCGGCCCGCTGTTTTACCGATCTGTTCTGCGTTTTGGGAAGATCCAACGCTGGAGCTAAACGCACACTGGTACCCACGCCTAAAATAGACATTTCATTACCTCCCTGTAATCAATTTCTTCCCATCCATGTCAGAAATTACTCTTATGAGGAGCGTATTTTTAAGACATTTGTCCCAAAGCAGAAACCTGCAAACAAATGCCGTAAATACAAAAAAGAACGGGAAGGGCGCGAACTTCCCGTCCCTACGTTTAAAAGACGACGTCCAGAAGCCTCTTAAGCGCAGTATAATCAACCATTTTTAACATTGTCAGCGTCAGAGCCTAGCCAAGGAGCTGCAACACCGACTGGGTGCGTACATTGGCTTGGGCCAGCATGGCGGTCCCCGCTTGGGACAGGATGGAATCCTTGGTGAAATTGACCATTTCAGACGCCATATTCACATCCCGAATCCGGGATTCCGCAGCCTGCAGATTTTCCGCCGCAACGGCAACGCCCTCAGCGGCCACTTCAAACCGGTTCTGATAAGCGCCAAGATCGGCCCGCTGCCGGTTAACCTGCTTTAAGGCATTGTCCAGAACACCGATTGTAAGATTTGCATCTTCTACAGTGCCAATAGAAACAATTCCCTCTTGTCCCTGGGCGTTTTCCAACCCAAGAGCTGTAGCGGTCATGGTCCCGATATAGATCCGTTCACTCTGATCCATGTTAGCGCCCACCTGGAGCTGCATTGTTTTACCAGACGATGAATCCTGGGCGAAAGTGCCGGTAAGCATATTCATGCCGTTAAACTGGGCATGACTGGCAATACGGTTCACTTCATCTACCAACTGGGAAACTTCAACCTGGATCATTATGCGATCCTCTTCGGTATAGATGCCGTTGGCGGACTGAACTGCCAGTTCCCGAATGCGGTGCAGAATATCCTGGGTTTCCTGAAGATAGCCTTCAGCAGCCTGAATAAATGACACGCCGTTCTGGATATTACGTTCGGCCTGATTTAAACCCCGGATCTGGCTCCGCATTTTTTCGGAAACCGCAAGCCCGGAAGCATCATCCCCAGCGCGATTGATCTTTAAGCCAGAGCTGAGTTTTTCCATGCTCTTCGAGACATCAAGCTGGGTTACACCGAGCTGACGGTCGGTGTAAAGAGCGCTCATGTTGTGATTAATAATCATTATAACCCTCCATGTGTTGTTTTTTTCCCGGCTATCCATGCCGGGATTATCCCGCGGAAGCGGTTCTTCGGAAACGGTTTCGCGCCGCCGTCCCAAAAAATCCGCAACACGGAACGAAACGGCTATCCCTTGCCGGAAACCAGACAAGCTGATTCCCTGCACTTTGGAATAAACGTTCCGTACCGTTCCACGCCTGCGCCCTGAAACGCCTGAAAGCGTCCGCACGCATCAACGGAAGGTTTTTGTCAAAGAACCCTGACGGTTTTTAACTTGGTTAAAACCATTCTGGAAAAACCTGTTAAGGTATTTCCCCGCCCTTTGCCGCAAGGATAATCCCTGTTCCAAAGGACCTTAAAGAAAGGGAATCCCAGTTCATCCGCGCCCGGAATTCCCTTTCATATTTTCAGTATACCAGGTTATTGCAAAAGTTGCAAGACCGAAGTGCCCCGCTGATTTGCCTGGGCCAGCATGGCGGTTCCCGCCTGTGAAAGAACCTGATCGCGCACATAGTCAACCATCTGGTTGGCCATGTTGGTATCCCGAATCCGGGATTCCGCAGCCTGGAGGTTTTCCGCTCCCATATCGAGGCCGCGAACAGCGTGTTCCAGCCGGTTCTGGTAAGCTCCCAAATCCGCCCGTTGCTTATTCACGATTTTCAGGGCGGCGTCAACAGTACCGATAGCCTGGTTGGCGGTTTCGGGGGTTTCCAGGCTGATAAACTCGTCATTCCCAACAGTGCGCAGCCCCAGGGCCCCACTGGTCATGGTACCAATGTATACCTGTTTCCGCTGGTCCATATTGGCCCCAATATGGAACCACATGGAAGCGGTGGGGACATTCTGCCCTGACTGACTGGCAAAGCGTCCGGTAAGCATGTTCATGCCGTTGAACTGGGCATGACTGGCAATCCGGTCTACTTCGTCCACCAGCTGGGAAATTTCTACCTGAATGTACATCCGGTCCTCTTCGGTGTAAATTCCGTTGGATGACTGGACAGCAAGTTCCCGAATGCGCTGGAGAATATCTTCGGTTTCCTGAAGGTAGCCTTCGCTTACCTGGATAAAGGAAATGCCATTGGAAGCGTTGGTTGAGGCCTGGTGCAGGCCCCGTACCTGGGACCGGAGTTTTTCTGAAACCGCCAGCCCGGAAGCGTCATCGCTGGCGCGATTAATGCGCAGGCCCGAAGAAAGTTTTTCCATGTTTTTGGCAAGATAGTTCTGGGTAACATTGAGAGACCTATCCGCAAACATGGAACTAAGGTTGTGATTAATGATCATTGAGATCCTCCTTGAATTTTGCAAAGGCATCCTTGCCTTTGTTTAGCTGGTTGTTTCCTGCCGGTAACCGCGGAATTGCCGCCGGGACACAACTAACTATATTTCTTTTCGGCAGATTTAGGAAAAAACTTTAGCAAAAAATTGAAAAATAATATTATTCGAGTCAGGCCCTGCGGGATATGGTGGATTCCCGCACAAAAAACGCCGATAATGGAAAGGTATGCGTCTGGCTGTTTTTGTAAAAACTATAGGTTTCCTCTGTTGTTTGGGGTTCCGCCTTGCCGCGCCCCTGTTTGGCATGGATATGCCTCTTGGAAAAATAGTTGACGATTCGTCTTTACGGATAAAACTGAAAGATATCTGGTTTGCCGAAAGTCCCGGCAGGGTACTGGCAAGACCGTCTTCCCTGTATGACCTGGATGGCGGCGGCAGGGTGGAACTGCGGGTGGAAGCCGGGCGGGAAGAGTTTATGATTATCCTTGCGCGGGAACTTTCCAACGGCAGGGGAGGCGCAACGGGAAATTTTCCTGGCTGGGCCCAGGGTTCATGGATACTTACCCGCCGTTTGGACAGCGGCTCGGTTAGCCGTATTCGGGTTTTTCTTCGCAGCGATCCTTATACCTATGTGCAGTTCCGTCCCTTCAGTGCCGACAAATGCCTAATGGACGTAGTGCTGTATGACGCCTATATTTCCCGTTCCCTGCCCCTGGCGGCTTCCCTTGAACGGGTCTATACCATGCCCCTTGGCGAAGTCCTTTCCCTTGCCGGGGCTAAATTTCCCCGGCGCTACTTTGAGCCGGAACCGGCTGATTACCAGGATCAGCGGCAGTTAATCGCCCAGGTGCGCCAGCGCCTGCCGGAACTCCAATTCGCCGATGACGGCGCTATTAACGAAGCGGGGACTTACGTGTATATCGAAACCCTTGCGCCGCAAAGCCCGGAACGTGCCGCCGGCCTTAACTGCTCAGGTTTTGCCAAGTGGATGATAGACGGGATACTCCGGCCCCTTACCGGGGAGCGGCTTACCATTGCGCCGCTTAAAGCGCCCTTTGGGGATCGTGGTTCATCGTTCACCGAACTTTGGGAAGAGTTGCGGGACCCGTTCTTTGGCCTTGACTGGATCAGAAATCTTGCCTCAAAAGCAGGAACCCGGCTCCGTTCCCCCGCCTTTGGCAGCCTGGAGGAAATTGAAGTGCGGGCCGAACCCTTCTCGCAGGTGATTATGCGGAACAAAACCGGCGCCTCTGTCCGTTCCTATCCAGGGTTTCTGGCAAACTCTGGCTACGGCGTTGAGGGCCTCCATTCGTTGCTCTACACCCTGGCCATTGACGAGCCGGGCAATTTCTATCTTGCCGCAGTGAATAACGAGATAGGGCCGCCCACCACCCCGGACAACCTCCGCGGGCGTCCCCGTATGCGGCAGTATTTCCATATTGCGGCTTTGGTCCCCTACTTTAACGAATATGGCGTTTTTCAAATTGCCGTATTTGAAAGCGCCGCCGAAACATCATTCAACGCCTTCAAAACCCGTTATCCCGGTCATAACATCAGCCTGGTGCGGATACCGGTTGAGACCAATTTTGATCCCTAAGCGAAAGGACATTAGTATTGTTGCGTTTGCTTTTCACTTCCCTAAGACATCACTATATTGGGGAGGTACTTATTTATTCGAAAGTTGAACCTCGCAGGTTAATGAACCTCCCTGCCCTTCAGGGCGGGGTATTCAACCACTGTCAATAAATTAAAAAGTTAGGAGGGGGCAAGGCCGAAGTAAAGGAAACTCGCCACAAAAGGCGTAATTGAACAACGTTAGCACGGTGTAGCGCCCACCCAACAACGCACGCAAAACATTGCGCGTGTCTAATGACTAAGAGCTTATGCCTAACTAGTCGCTCCTTAACAATAATCTAACACCTTACTAGGCAAAGAAATAGCGTGAAAAGGAGCTGTATAAAAAGACCGGAAATGCTATACTTCCCCCATACAACCCGGCAAAACA
>JAITHQ010000257.1 GCA_031279925.1 Treponema sp.
CTTTTGCACATACCCGTCCAGGGCGGCGGACAGTTCTTCCATGCGGCGGGTATGAAAATAAGGCTTGCCGGCCATCAGAGCCGCGGCCGCCTCGGTTTCCGTTCCGTAAAGGAATACCATGTCCGCCCTGGAAGCCGCCAGCCGCCGGCCCATCTCCTGGTGGGCGAAACAGGAAGCGGCCCCCAGTTCCAGCATGTCGCCGATCACATAGACCCGGCGGCCGGCCCACTCCAGGCTGTCGCAGAAGTCCAGGGCTTCCCCAAGGGATTCAGGATTGGCGTTGTAGCAGTCCCGAATCACCGTGGTCCTTCCCCGGATGATCTCTCCCCGGCCAACAAGGGGCCGCGCCGATTCAAGCCCCCGTTTTATGGCGCCGCGGCTGACGGGGATCTCCCGTGCGATGGCAAGGGCCGCCAGGGCGTCGGCAAGATTGTGTTTCCCCGGCAGGGGAAACCGGATGCGCTGGCCGTCCCAGGTGATTTCGCTCCCCCCAAGACCCAGGTCTTTTATTGCGCCTAACTCGGTGAATGATTTTGGACCGTAAAAACAAACCCTGCCCCCACTCCCCTGGGCAAGAAAATCCCGAAACTCGTCGTCTTCGGGGATCAGGGCGGCGCCGGCGCCGAGTTGGGAAAAAATTTGTTTTTTCTCCTCAGCTATCGCCTGCTTGCTGCCGAGAATTCCGATATGGGCGGAACCTATATTGGTAATTAATGCGATGTTTGGTTTAAGCACTGCCGCCAGTTCCCCTATCTCGCCGTTCCGGTTCATCCCCAGTTCAAAAACCCCGGCCTCGTGCCAGGGGCGAACAGCGAAAACGGCAAGGGGAAGCCCGGTTTCGGAATTATAGTTCCCCGGATTCATTACCGTATTTTTTTCCACGCCGATAATGGCCGCGGTAATTTCTTTGGCGGTGGTTTTTCCCGATGAGCCGGTAATGCCTATTTTAAGAAGGCCGGGAAACTGTTCCAGATAGACCCGTGCCGAATCCTGCAGGCCGCGCAGGGTATTATCCACCACAATAAGGGTCTTTCCCATGTCTTTGGCAATAGCGGCTGCGCCTGAGCTTGCAAGTTTTGCGGATTCCACCATAGCGGCGTCCGCACCGGCTCTAAAGGCGCCGCCTATATGGCGGTGCCCGTCGCTTGCAGAACCGGAAAGGGCCACAAAAAGCGAGCCTTCCTTTGCCGTTCTGGAATCGATGCTTACCGATGAGAAGCCGGAAGCGGCGCGGCTGGAAAAGGCAAGAAGCTCCGCCCCAATCGATTGGGACAGCGCGGCAAATTCCATAAGTAAACCTTCAGAAGCCATGCCCCTTCCCCCCCGCTATTTTTACCTGCAATACGTCTTCCGGACGTATCTTTTGCAGCCTCAAATCATTTTTTGCTATTTTTTCTATCCGTTCAGGCGACGTAAGCACCGCAATACCGGCGATAAGCCGCTTGTTACTCTCCACCCAATCTTCCTGGGTCGCCTCAAGACGGTTGATTTCCCGTCTAAGGCTGGTGTAGCGGCTGGACTGCCATGCGGTGAGTCCCAAAAGAAGCGGCATGGTTATAATCAAAAGATACAGCAGTAAATACCGTTTAATCATGCCGCCCTCCGTCCGGCGCTTTTTCCGCCACCCGCAGCCGGGCGCTTCGGGACGGGGGGTTACGCTTAACTTCAAGCTCCCCCGGCGTCACCCCCTTCCGGGTCAGGATAGTAACCTCCCGGCGTCCCTCACACCCGCACACCGGCGCTTGGGGAGGACAGGCGCAATCCCTGTTCTTCGTTTTGAAGAAGTTCTTGACTATCCTGTCCTCCAGCGAGTGAAAACTGATGATCCCGAGCCTTCCCCCCGGCTCAAGGATCTTAAGCGCGCCCTCAAGGAGATCGGGAAGCCGCGACAAGTCCCCGTTAACCGCAATCCGCAGGGCCTGAAAGGTCCTGGTCGCCGGATGTATCGGCCCGCGCCGGTATGCAACCGGCGTTGCCTGTTCCACCAGTTCCGCCAATGCGGCGGTAGTGGTAATGGTTCCTTTTTTCCGTTCCCCGGTTATGGCCCGGGCAATGCGCCGGGAATACCGCTCCCCGGCGTTGTTGTACAATAGATCGGCCAGTTTTTTTTCCGGCAGACGGGCCAAAAGCTCCGACGCCGGAACGCCCCGGGAAACATCAAGCCGCATATCGAGCGGTTCATTGTTTCTGAAACTGAAACCCCGTCCGCTTTTTTCATAGTGAAAAAGGCTCAGCCCCAGATCAGCCAGCACCGTATTGGGCCGCCTGAGTTCTTTGGGATATTCGGCAAAAAAAACATCCGCCCAGGCGGAATAAAAACGCACCCGCCCGCCGAATTCCGCCAGCCGCTTTTTGGCGACGGCCTGTATGGAGCTGTCCGCGTCAATCCCGGCAATCTCAAGACCGGGGAAACGCGACAAAAAGGCGTAACTGTGCCCGCCCTCGCCCATAGTGGCGTCTACCATCAGTTCAGCCCCGCTCCTTGGCGCAAGGTACTGTATCGTTTCTTCCAGTAAGACCGGAGTGTGGATAATTTCCATAATTATTCCCCAGCCTCCTGATTCGGGCTAAATATCTGCGCCCCCAGCTTGTTGGTCGCTTCCCGGATTCTGGACCGGTTTTCCGCCAGATGATTATAGAAGGTTTGGGAATCCCAAATCTCCAGGTGATCGCCGGCGCTCAATACCAGGCAGTCCTTAACAAGGTGGGCATAGGTTCTGGTGGCCGCTGGAACCGGAATCCTGCCGGATTTTTGGTCAATTTCGACCACTTTTGCGGGGATTATATACTGATACTGGAGCCATTCATACTCATCGCCGGACATTTCTTCAGCCTTTTGCTCCATCCGTTCCTTAAAGTGAAAATAGGCGTCGGGCGTTAATATCCACGCGCAGTTATGCTTCCCCTGGGTAATGATAAGGTCCCCGGCGTAACGGGAACGCAGGCATGAAGGAATCACTACCCTCCCCTTCTCGTCCAGAGTACTCTCAAATGTCCCAGTCGATAACTCTAAAGCCACTTTTTTCCCTTAAAAAACCTATTATGCCACTTTATGCCACACCTTAGTAATATCAGATTCGGAATTCTAAATCAAGTAGTTGTGCCGGAAAAAATTATAAATAGTAAAAAAAACTGGAAATTTATCCTATACAGACATATAGTAGATTTCCCGCTATCCTGAATATGTAATGGTTTTGAGTATCATTGCGGAAATTTACCGGTTTCGTTATGCTATCGCTATGTTTACGCAGGATTTTTTTATTGTTTTTCCTGAAGGCGATGTCCAGGAAATACCGGGACGGCTGCCGGTAAACGGCCTTGTAGACATCAATGGAACAATCCTGCCGGCGCCCCTGCCCGCCAACCGGATGATCGTGTTCCGGGTGTCCAAAATAAAGACCCGTGAAAACAAGGGGGGAAACGAAACTTTCCATTATCTTGAATTGCTTTCCGCCCGCGATCTGCTGGAATGTACCGGGGCATGATATGCGCCAGGGTAATCGCTTGAACAGAATCGGAACCGGGCGTGAAAGCAGCCTGCACCGGGCCTTGAAGTACCGTTATGCGGGGCCGGGCGGCAGAATAGAAGCGGAAACCGCGGGCTTTGTGGCGGACGGTATCCGCGAAGACGGGGAATTTATCGAGGTTCAGCTTGGCAGCTTTGGCCCGCTGCGGCAAAAAGCCAAAGAACTTGCCGGCCTGGGCAGGCTGCGGATCGTTCACCCGGTAATTGTCAATAAATACCTTGAAGTGTTTGACAATGAGGGAAACCGGCTCTACCGCCGGAAAAGCCCCCGCCGGGGAAATCCCTGGGATTTGTTCAAGGCATTGATCCACGCGCCGGAACTACCGCTCATCGCCGGTGTAAGCATAGAGCTTGCCATAGTAGATGTAACGGAGAACCGTATACAGGACGGCAAAGGTTCCTGGCGGAGGAAAGGGGCAAGCATCGTAAACCGTACGCTTGCCGCCTGGCACGAGCACATTCTTTTGGAAAGCCCTAAAGATTACCGCCGTTTTATTCCGTATCAAAAAGGCGAGGAATTTACCGTGTCCCTTTTGGCGAAAAAGGCGGGGATCAGCGCCAATTTGGCCGGAAAGACCCTTTATGTGTTGAACAAACTAAAGGTTGTTAAACGGATTGGCAAGCGGCGAAACGCGTTTGTATATTGCTTGTAGGCTGTTCAAATTGTGGATTTTTGCGGTCTTAAGAGCCTGTTCAAATTCCGATTTTCGGGCTCTGCGAACCTTCGGTTCGATGGAGCCTGCAAGGTAGAATTGTGGCGTCTGCAACGCCACAATTCCAGATTTTGAATAGGCTCTAAAAAGCCCGCACCGCCACTACGAAAATTGAGGTTTCCCGGTCTAAATATGTTGTACCCTCAGGAATTTCAGGCTGCGTACCTCTACCTTTGTTTATGGTGAAATTTGACGGCCAGCTTCTGCAATAACTTGAGTCATCTGCGTACTGCGAAGAAGACCAGAAAAAATGATTATGGGGATACATGCTCTCCATGGTCTCACAGGCCAGGTCCAGTTCGTCCTTGCTGGGCAGCCACCAGTCGTTTTTCCCGCCGCCCCGGTAGTCCGCGCAGGCTTTGGCGGCCCCCGCGGCGGGGTCTGCGGCAAGAATAGCGGCGGTGTTCGCCTTGCCCGCGCCAAGGCCGGGCGATGTGCTTATATTTGTGTTTTGAGCGCCCCACTCCTTACTGCCAATATCAGCCAGCGAACATTCCAGGTAGCGCCAGCCGCCCTGGTAGTTTCCCTTGTCGTAGAACACCG
>JAITHQ010000060.1 GCA_031279925.1 Treponema sp.
GGCAAAATACGGGCCGGCTGGACATTGCCCAACGGCCTTTGCATCGAGCAAGTTACCGTGCCGCTGGGCGTGGCGGCTATCATTTACGAGTCTCGTCCCAATGTAACCGCCGACTGCGCCGCCCTTGCATATAAGGCGGGCTGCGCCATACTGCTGCGGGGCTCATCATCGGCGCTGGAATCCAATAAGGCGTTGGTGCGGGCAATGCAGGCCGGGCTTGCCCAGGGCGGCGGCGTTGCGGATGCGGTGGCGCTGGCCGCTTCCGGCAGCCGCAGCGAGGTTGATGAAATCCTTGCCGCCCGCGGCTGGATCGACGTGGTGCTGCCCCGTGGCGGCAGGGAGCTGATTCAGCGGGTGGTGCAGAACGCCCGCATTCCGGTAATTGAAACCGGCGAAGGCAACTGCCACATTTACGTTGAGCCGGGCATTGACATGGATCAGGCTGTGGAAATAATCGTCAACGCCAAACTGCAAAAACCCGGCGCGTGCAACGCTGTGGAAACTCTGCTGGTACACCGGGATGCGATTTCCGCGCTGATGCCTCGCCTTGCGGAACGCCTGGCTGGAAAAGTGGAACTTCGTTGCGATGCGGAATCGAAAGCGGCAATCAACCAACCCCGCTGCAAGCAGCGGGGTATGGTTGTTCTTAATAAGGAATTGCAGTCGGGGTTTAATACCTTTTTAACCGCCCCAAGGGGCGGGGTATTAAACCCCTCCGCACGAATAAAACACCCCGCCCCCATGCAGCCCAACGGAAATTCCGGGGGCATTGTGTCGTGTCCTGACGGGTGCGCGGTGTCCTTTGCTGAGGGAGGAAGTGGAAAAACCGAAGGCTTTGGCGCGAAGGGGCCGGATTTGCAAAGAACATCCGCAGCTTCCCCCCTTTTAATTATCAAAGACGCAACAGATCAAGACTGGGCCGCCGAATTCCTGGATTACATTCTTGCGGTAAAAACCGTAGGCTCCCGTGCCGAGGCAATCGAGCACATTAACCGCTATGGAACAAAACACTCCGAGGCTATACTTACCGTGAATCTTGAATCCGCCGAACAGTTCCGGAGGGAAGTGGACGCAGCCTGCGTGTATGTAAACGCCTCTACCCGTTTTACCGATGGCGGCGAATTCGGCTTTGGCGCGGAGTTGGGAATCAGTACCCAAAAGTTCCACGCCCGCGGCCCCATGGGGCTTGAGGCCCTCACCACAATCAAGTACCTGGTAAGCGGTTCAGGCCAAATACGAAGTAACACTGAATAATTTTCGATTTTCTCTCCGAATTTGGAATCACCGGTGAGATACGCCTTTTCTTCTTCCCTTTCTCCCGGCCCGAGATGTCTCAAGATTAGGAATAATACCGAAAGTTCTGGAAGCCTCATTGAGAAAATGTACCAAGACTAAGGGTCTATCCCTAAATAACACCGGCTTTACGGAACGCGATAAAAACGCAAGCTAACATAAGCAGTCCTTTATATGAACAGGTGAGCTTTTCATACCGGACCAGCAGTTTGCGAAACCGGTTCATCCAGAAATGGAAAACCTCCACTACCCAGCGCCGGGCCCGGTATGCCGGATTGTATGTTTTTTCAGCCTTTTCCTGTCCCCTGCTTTTTATGGGGGACTGAATCCCCATAATACCGCGATTTCCAATGCCGGTTCCCCGGCATACCCGCTATCAAGGCGCCGATGCGGGGGACGCTCAAATATAGTTGTTCCCTTTAAGAATAACTAAAGGAGGTCCATGGATTACACTCATTAATACGGATTTCAGTTCCCCAGAACCGGTATAATCCATAAAATCCGTGTTAATCCGTGGACTTTTTCAAGAACCCGTGTATTCCGTGGCAAGAAGCTAAGATTGAGCTTCGTCTTTATTAAATGGATTTGCTATAGTTGTCATTTAAGAAACGGGGGGGTATACCTTTTTAACCGCCTTTCTTGCGGCAGCAATGATTAAATCCTCTATTGGATTTAATCATTGCTGCGAATTGTGAATTGCCGTTTTATTTCCCCTGGGGGTACAGCAAATCGTACACATCAAAATAGGATGTTCCGCCTTCTCCGTTGTTCATCTTTGCCAAAACTGAAAGGCGGCGCAGTTGAAAAAGCGAAACACCCCCGGCGGCCATTTTTTGCCGGAATGGTTTGTCTTCCGCAGTTTTAACTCTTGAAATTCCACCAGAACCGTCTTCATACTCAAAGCCCCACAAGAGCGAGGCCAGGGAATGTTTTTTACAGCCCCCGGGGATAAGGTAAAGGGCGGCCTGCTGAATCGCAATACCGCCGGGTAAATTCCGGTTTAGCTTTTCCCGGAAATCAGCAGGAGAAACCGGTTCGGCAAAATCCGCGATAGCTATTTCGGCGTTGGCGCTTATGCCGGTTGTCAGCGGAGCGGCGATCTCCAGTTTTACCAGGGGGTTAAAACCCTGGGTATACAATATTGGCAAAGCGGTGCGGTTAAAGGCCATGGAAAAAATTTCCAGCAAACTCAGGTGGCCATGCAAGGCAGCGCTGCCTTCCTTGCTGAAACTGAACACCATTCGCCAGATGGAAGGATCGGCACGGTTCCCGGCTGACGGCTTTCCTTCGGTCTGACCGGCGTTTTGTTCAGGGGGAACAGGGGCCTTGCCGCTTAAGGATTTTTCAGCTTTTGTAACCCTACAGTCCGCCCCGCATACTCCGCATACACCGGCGCAGCTTTCCATGCAGGGCGGGCTGCACTCCGCCTGTTCTGACTTTTCCTTTTCCTTTCGCAGATATGCGGTAGAAACACCCGAAACGATTGACCGCCAGGGCAATGGAAGATCGGAGTCTTTTTCCATCAGGAATGCGGTTACGGTCTGTTGGTTTTTTTTCAGAATATCAAGCCAGGCGTCACGGTTGATGAACTCCTGCCAGGCGTCAAGGCGGCTGCCGGCCTGCCACGCCGCTTCGATGAGGGAACCGGCGCGTTCATCGCCACGGCTCAGGACCCCTTCGATAAGCGAAACAAGCGTATCCGATACGCTTACCTTGTGTCCCAGGGGCCTGAGCTTTGAACGGATATAGTCCAGTTTGAGCGCCGCCGTTTCGCTGTTGATCTGCGCGGACCATTGATAGGGAGTGTGGGGCTTGGGCACGAATATCCCCACATTAATCGTACAGTGAACGCCGGTCCTGCGCCCTACATCGGCAATAAAATCAACAATCGCCGTTTCCTCGCTGCCGCCGCCGCTTTCCGGCAGGCCGATCATAAAATAAAATTTCGCGCCGCGCCAGCCGTTTTTTTTAGCTTCTTTTAAAATAGCAACCACCGAATCCCTGGATACCTGTTTGTTAATTGCAAGCTGCCAGAAATCAAGCGGCGTTTCAACGGCAAAGGTAAGGCTGCTTCTGCGGGTTTCGGAAATTTTTTCCAGAAGGGAAAGGGAAAAACTTGATACCCTAAGCGATGGCAGTTGAAACGAAATATACCTGCCGCGGAAACGGCTGTTCAGCGCGTCAATGAGTTCCCCGATGCCCGAATAATCGCCGCTGGAAAGAGAGGAGAGGCTTATCTCCCGGTATCCGCCCCGGCTGATAAAAGCATCGGCTTCGCTGATAACGCGGCTCCTTTCTTTTTGCCGCATGGGCCGGTACCAGAAACCGGCGTGGCAAAAACGGCAGCCGTTGGGGCAGCCGCGCATAATTTCCACAGCGCCGTGGTGCTGGACGATCTTCATGCTTGGCGCCGGAAACACCGCAGGCTCCTCTTCCCTTTTGGAAAAATCAAAATCCACGGCCCGAAAGGCCCGGTCCTTTCCGCTTACCCAGACATTGGGGTGCGCCGCTATTTTTTCAAGCAGGGCCCCCCTCCCCTCCCCCCTTTTTAAAAGTTCCAGGAGTTCGGCGGCAAGATCAAAAAAACCGGCTTCGGCCTCCCCTATCCAAAAGGCGTCGATAAAAGAAGCATAGGGCAGCGGGTTTGAAACAGCCGGTCCGCCGGCAATGACAATGGGGTCGCCCTCCCCCCGCCCGGCGGAATGAATGGGAATATTGGAAACATCCATCATGGTCAGTACGCCATTAATGCCCAGCTCATAACCAAGGGTAAACATGAGCAGATCAAGGCTTTTAAGGCTTATGCCCGTATCCAGCCCGTACAGCGGAAGGCCCTTTTCCCGAAGCAGTTTTTCAAAATCAGGGGCGGGGGCAAAGGCGCGGTCGCAGGAAATATCATCCATCCGGTTAAGGCGGTTATACAAAATCCGCAGGGCCTGGTTGGACATGCCGATCTCGTACAGATCGGGAAATGCGATAAGGGTTTGCAGCGCGGCGTTTTTTTTCGCAAGCCGTCCGTACTCGCCGCCGGCATAACGGGCTGGTTTTTCAACATCAAGCAGCCGCCCGCCCAGTTCCCGCAGCGGATCGATTCTGCGCCTGCCTAATCCATCGTTATTCATTGGTACTCCTGAAATTGAAGCGCTGTTTCATTTAACTTTTGGTAAGGTATATGTCTCAGAGCCTGTTCAAAATCTGGAATTTTGGCGTTGCAAACGCCAAAATTCTACCTTGCAGGCTCTCAGGGTCCATACCCTTTATAAGGCCCTAAAGCTCCCATGCGGAAGCGTACAGAGGGTATGGACCCTTCGCATAACAATCAATATTGAAGAGCGGAATCGATATACAGGATTATAGCCGCCGCGCATCCGGCAGTGTTTAAAGGATTCGGCCCCCTGCGGGATTCAAGCCTGACTATGAACCGTATAACGATGTATTACCGGATGATCATTTCCGGGAGCATCGCCGTCGGCATATCCAACTTTCTCTCTTCTCTTTCCTCCCTCTCTTTTCTTCCTTTTCTTCCTTTCCTTCCTCCCCTGGCCGGCGGTTTTTTGCGCCGGTTTTTCACGAAGTGGTTGAAATTTTTTTTATGTCATGTTACAAAAAACTGTTACTTCAAAACACGATAGTTGTTGAGTAGTTAGAGTCTGCCCATACGGTAAACGCGCGATTTTTTCAGGGAGCGAAAGCTGCCCCATGAACAGTTAAACGAAATATTAAGGAGGTTCCTCTCTTGATTGAAGTACAGAGTCTTTCAAAATACTATGGAACGGTAGAAGCGGTCCGGGATGTTTCCTTTTCGGTGGGCAGGGATCAGGTGCTGGGGTTTTTGGGTCCCAACGGAGCGGGAAAAACCACCATAATGAAGATACTGACCGGTTTTCATTTTCCAACAAGCGGAATAGCCCTTGTGGACGGCATTCAGGTGGAAGAAGATCCGGTGGAGGTAAAAAAGCGGATAGGCTACCTGCCGGAAAACGTACCCCTTTATGGCGACCTTACTGTGGATGAGTATCTGTCCTTTATTGCCGAGTCCCGGCTTATCCCCCAACAGGAGCGCAGGGCGGCGATTAATGCCAGTCTTGAAGCCTGCGGGCTTGCCGCTTACCGGAGCCGTAAAATCGAAACCCTTTCCAAGGGCTACCGTCAGCGTACCGGCCTTGCCCAGGCCATACTGCACGATCCGCCGATTCTGATCCTTGACGAACCCACCAGCGGCCTTGATCCGAATCAGATTATCGAAATACGTTCCCTTATAAAGGAGCTGGGCAAACGGAAGACGGTGATTCTTTCCACCCACATTTTGCAGGAAGTTGAAGCGGTTTGTTCCCAGGTGATGATTATCAACGAAGGCCGCATTGCCGCCCAGGGTACGCCCGAAGAAATTGCCGGCACCATGAAGGGAGGCGACACCTGGGAACTGGTCCTTAAAGGTTCAAACGAGGAGGGTATCCGAGGCAGGCTTTCCCTCCTGGGTTCCGATCTAGGCGCCGCGTCGGTAGAAGACGCCGGAGATGGAACGGTTAAAGTAAGTTTCTTTATTGCATCGGGCGGCATTTCGGACATTTCCGCCGCCGAGCGGATTTTCGATTGGGCGGTTTCAGGCGGCTTTAAAATATTTGGCATGAACCGGAAAAAACTCAGCCTGGAAGATATTTTTGTAAAACTGACCGCCGATGAACGAAGCGGCAAACGCTCAAAAGGAGCTGAACAATGACACTGGTATCAAAACGCGCTCTGGCTCTGGCGCGAAAAGAGCTTTTTTCGTATCTGAACGCGCCGGCTTTTTATGGAGCGGCGGTTTTTTTCCTTCTTTTCTGTTCAATATGGCTTTTCTATTTTCAGCGTTTTTTCACCCTAAACGCAGCCAGCCTGCGGCCCTATTTTGCCGCGTTTCCCCTGGTTTTTATTCTGGTGATTCCGGTCCTTACCATGAAAAGCTGGGCCGAGGAACGGAAAACCGGCAGCGTCGAGCTGCTTCTTACCATGCCGTTTTCCGAATGGGACCTGGTGATGGGCAAATTCCTCTCGGTATTTGCCCTGCTTGCAATGATGCTGCTTCTAACCATTCCGCTGCCCTTAAGCCTTTTGCCCCTGGGGGAATTTGACGGAGGCATGATTATCTGCGAATATGTGGGCGCACTGTTCCTGGGGGCTTCTTCCATTGCCCTGGGCCTCTTGTTCTCATCGCTTTCCAAAAACCAGGCGGGAAGTTTTCTGGGAAGCGCGGTGCTGTTGATGCTGGTGATGCTGGTAAATCAGCTCACCTTTTTTCTGAACCTTCCCCAGTGGCTTTCGGAGGCCATTAACTTTATTTCGCTTTCTTTCCATTTTGACAGTTTTGCCAAGGGCCTTATAGACACCAGGGACATCATCTTCTATTTGGCAAGCACCGTGTTGTTTTTGTTTATCAATACCCGCGTTATCCTTTTCAGGAAATGGAGCTGATTATGACCAGAAAACAGGCGGCCACGTTAAGCGTATTAACAATAATTGCCCTTGCGTTGGGGGTGCTGGTAAGCCGGAAGCTGTGGTTCCGCTTTGATCTTACCAAGAACAGGCTCTACGCCATATCGGCGGTTTCCCGCAGCCTTTACAATGAAATACCCGATCAAATCAGGATCACCTACTACCTTTCCGATAAGCTGCGGGCCATTCATCCCCTGCCCGGCGAGATTGAGGACCTGCTTAGGGAATACACGGCTTTTTCCCGCGGGAAAATCCGGCTCTCGGTTCGAGACCCGTCAAAGGCCCGGCTTGTGGAGCAGGTTGAATCCCTTGGCATACAGCCCCAGCAGATAAATACCGTTGAACAGGATCAGGCCAGTGTTATAACCGTCTACACGGGGATTGTTATTGAATATCTCGATTCAATTGAAGTGCTTCCGGTGGTGTTTTCCCTTGAGACCCTTGAATACGATCTTACTTCCAGAATAAGGGCGCTGGTACGGGGCAGCGAGCGTCAGTTAGGTGTAATTGTCGGGGATAACCCAAGACGCTGGAACGAAGATTACGGGTATTTGCAGACGGCCCTTGCCCAGGCCGGTTACAAGCTGCGCTTGATTCCCCCTGGTCAGGATATTCCCGGCGACCTGCCGGCCCTGGCCGTACTGGGCGGGGTTGAAACTTTTAACGAGGCTGACCTGTATCAGTTGGACCGGTACATTCAATTGGGCGGAAAGGTGTTATTCACCCTAAAAGGGATTTCTGTGGATACCCAGGGCAGCCTGGAAGCCAGACTGCTGGAGGATAAGGGGCTGCTTGCAATGCTTGCATCCTATGGGGTAACGGTGCGCCCGGAAATAGCTATGGATCGTTCCGCCCTAACCATGCAGTACCAGACCAGATCGCCTAACGGCGCTCTGCAGCTGCGGATAGTCCGCAACCCCCAGTGGATTAGGGTACTGGGGGAAAACGGCAACGGCGAACATCCGGTAAGCGCCCGCTTTAGCGGGCTTGATATGTACTGGCCAAGCCCGCTTGAATTGAATCCCCCGCAGCAGGTGGAAGCCGTTCCTCTTTTTACCAGCACCGGCGACGCGTGGTCAATGCGGGAAGACTTTTATACAAACCCGGATATTCCCTATCTTTTTGAAAGGGATGCGGCGGAAACCAAAGGAGTCAAAATACTTGGCGCAAGCCTAACCGGAATATTTCCATCTTGGTTCAGGGACAAACCCAGGCCGCAGGCGAATAGCGGGCCCGATCTTCCCGGCATGCCGTCCGAGGCAAAACCGGCGCGCCTTATTGTTATTGGCGACACGGATTTTGCCACTTCGTTTATCAATGTTACCGGGGGGCAGCGGAATCTCGATTTTATTCTACAGGCCGCCGATTGGCTGGGTAACGACGATGACATTATCGGCATCCGAAGCCGGGATTCCCGGTCGGGGCGCCTTGACCGGATAATCGAACCTGAAAAAAGAATTCCCGTTATGCGTTTTTCCCAGTTTATCAATATCATCCTGGTACCGCTGTTGGTTATTGTTGCCGGCATATTTTTTGCCCTTAGACGCAGGGCCAATGCCCAGACCCGTTTCGGGGCGGGCGTCGAAGAGGCTGTTGAAACAACCGTAAAGGAGCATTCCGATGGTGTATAAAAAGAAACTGACTGTTCTTTCGTCTATTGTTGCTGCCCTGGCCCTGGTGTATGTACTCTGCATTATTTTTGAACCTGAACGCACCAATTCCAGATCGGCTGGTTATACCTGGCTGGATCCAAAAATGACCGGCCAGATCGATAAAATCGTTATTAACAATTCAGGCGCACGGACTGAACTGGTCAGGAAAAACAACGAATGGTTTGTGTCGCATAACGGAAAGGAATATCCAGCGCGGCAGTTTAGGGTAGAAGATTTTATCGGCGCTTTTACCAGGCGGGCATCCTATCCGGTACGATCCTCAAGCCCTGCCTCCCACGAGCGCCTGGGGCTTACGGAAACCTCCGCCTCCCGTGTGACCATAACGGACGGCGCCGGCCTTCCCCTGCTGGACCTTTTGGCAGGGCAGACGGACGTAACCGGCCAGGATGTTTTTTTGCGCAAGCAGGGGCAGAACGAGGTTCGTTCCGGCGAGAACAAGTTTTCCGCGTATATCACGTCTCCCCGCAGTTCCTGGTATAATCTGAGGCTGTTCCCCGAAAGTGAAAACGGAAAACTCGATGTGGACGGAATCCAGCGCCTTACGGTGTACCGTTCCGCCGAAAGCGGAGCCGCGCCTGAGGTATATACCCGCAGCAACAGGGAATGGACTATCAGCGGCCTTTCCCTTACGGCCCCCGATCCAGGCAAAGTTGATGCGTACATTCGGGGAATCCTTAATACCGAGGGGGATGATTTTGACGAAACGATTAATGCCGCGGATCCGGTATTTGGCGACAGCCGTCTGGTGCTGGAATTGGGGAACGGGGAAATAAAAACGGTCCGCCTGGGGCCGCCGGATGAAACCAACCGGCGTTTTGCGCTGGTTTCCGGTTCCAGTTTTGTGTATTCCATTCCAGGCTGGACTGCCCAGCGGCTTTTTGGCAATGCCGCCGATTTTGAAAAGCAGGATTCTTAGCGTCTGTTCAAAATCTGGAGTTTTGGCGTTGCAAACGCCAAAACTTTACCTTGCAGGCTCCATCGAACCGAAGGTTCGCAGAGCCCAAAAATCGGGATTTTGTGGTCTATTGACCGCAAAAATCCACGATTTGAACAGGCTCTTAGCAAAGCACTGATTGGAAAGCCGCTTTCCAATCCACTGTTTACGTTAAACTTGTTGCACAGAATTTTTTGCCGCTGCTAAAGCGAAAAAAGTGAATGCGGTTGGCTTGGGCTTGCCTTGGCCTGTTCTGCCACGCCCTCTTGTTGTCTAGGGCAACGTTTTGTTCAGGTCGGCAATTTCGAATTCAAAAGGAATTCTGCCGTTCAACTGGAGTATTTTGCACCGGAATTGCCCTGTTCAGGCTGTTACGGGAACGGCATTTATCGTTGTTTCCGTAATTGTCTCCCGGATACGGATTTCGGAAACGCTGTAGTTGATGGTTTGTTCCGGCATCCGGCGGTGTAACAGATAATTCCAGAGCATTTCAAATGCGCGATAGCCCTGCCAAAATGGGTTTTGAAACACGATGGCACAGACATGGCCTTCTATCATCAGAATCCGTATAAGGGGCATATCGTCAAAGCAGATCACCTTAACCTTTTTATCCAGCCCCAAATCCATCAAGGCGCGGCATACCCCGTATACGGCAACGGTTTCGGCAAAAATCGCTCCAATACCCTGATGTTGTTCCATCATTGCTTTGGTTTCATTGTAGATTTTAATTATATCCTCATCGGTTTCGACAGTGGCGACAATCCGTATATTGGGATGGTTCCTTTTTATCGCATCGGAAAAACCCCTAACCCTGTCAACCAGGTTGCCCGAGCTTACTATCCCTACATCGGCGCAGCCTCCTGTTATGATGCTGATTAAACCGCCGGCTATATAGCCGCTTTTGTACAGGTTACAGCCGGCAAAGGCAATCCGTTTTGAATCGGGCATATCGACATTGCAGGTAAATACCGGAAAACCCAAGCCGGTAATGGCGTCTATTTTTTCCCGTATTTCTGGCCGTTGAATGGCTGTAACGACAAATCCGTCAACTTTGTTTGCAAGCATTTCATCCAGCGCCGCAAGAAAACCAGCGGTATCTTCCAGATTTACCTGTTTTACCAGTAGTTGTATGCGGTATTCGCTTTGTTCGGCTATTTTAGTCTGCATTCCGTTCAAAACATCATCAAAAAATTCGTTAATTTCATT
>JAITHQ010000009.1 GCA_031279925.1 Treponema sp.
CAATGTTGATGTCGGTGATGAACGGCCCCGCCCGGAACCTTGCGGCGGCCCTCAACGATATTCCGTCCCGGCTGGTGCGCACGGTCAAGGCCATCGCCGATAAAAAGGCGGAAGGCTAAAGCATTTTACCGCAAAGGCGAAGAAGGCGCGCAAAGAGCTTCGTTTCTTTGTATACTTTACCCGCCATTGTGGTTAATAATTATGGACCTGTCAGACTTCAGGAAAAGGTTGCTGACTGTCAGGTTTGTCTGGCCGCCCGGAAACGGGCGGGCGGAACGGGTTTTGTATAAAGCCCGTAACACATAACAGGAGAAGATAATATGGCAGCCACAAAAGAAGAAATTTTAGAAACGATTGCGTCGATGACGGTTCTGGAAGTTTCGGAACTGGTTAAGATGATGGAAGAGAAGTTCGGCGTTTCCGCCGCCGCCCCGGTGGCGGTAGCGGCGGCCCCGGCAGCCGGCGCGGCTGTGGCAGCCGTGGAAGAGAAAACTGAATTCAACGTCATCCTGAAAGCCTTTGACGACACCAAGAAAATCGCGGTTATCAAGGAGGTCCGGGCCGTTACCGGCCTTGGCCTTAAGGAAGCCAAAGACCTTGTCGAAGGAGCGCCCAAGCCCCTCAAGGAAAACGCTTCCAAAGAAGAAGCCGCGAAGATCAAAGAAACCATCACCGCAGCGGGCGGTACCGTTGAGATTCAGTAAACGTCAGGAATACACAGTTGTATTGTGGAAACCCCTAAGAGCCCGAAAATCGGAATTTTTGCGGTCTATTGACCGCAAAAATCCACAATTTGAACAGGCTCCAAGCGCTTTGGCGTTTAGCGGTTTCTTATTTTCTCAAAAATGGCAGTTAAAGCCCAGTGGGTTTTGACTGCCTGAATATTTTGAAAAGCCAAAAAAGACAGCAAACAGAACGGAGGGGGAGACCAATGACGAAAGGGAAAACAGCTTCAAAACGAATGTATATCGGAAAGGATATTCAGGATGTCATGGATCTGCCGGATCTTATCGATATTCAACTTTGCTCTTATGAACGGTTCCTGCAACGGGAAACACTCAGGAATGGGGAGAAGCCGGCGGTACAGGGACTGGAAGAAGTTTTCCGAAACACCTTCCCTGTAGAGAGTCCCAATGGGGATATGAAACTTACCTATGATTATTACAGTTTAGACGAGGACAGCATAAAATTTTCTGAACTGGACTGCAAGCAGAAGGGAATCACCTATTCGATACCCCTTAAAGCCCGTGTTAATCTTATTTTTCAGCAGACCGGTGAAATCCGCCAAAAAGATATCTACATGGGCGATATTCCAATCATGAGCGAGCGGGGTACTTTTATCATCAACGGCGCGGAGCGGGTGGTGGTTTCACAGATTCACCGCTCCCCCGGCGTTATTTTCAGCCACGAAAAGGGTATATATTCATCACGGATTATTCCCTACCGGGGAAGCTGGCTTGAATTTGAAATCGATCAGAAGCGGGAGCTTATCTATGCCAAGATAGACCGCAAAAAGCGTATTCTGGGAACCATTTTTCTCCGCGCTTTGGGGTATGAAAACCGCGAGGAAATTATCAAAGCGTTTTATGCAACGGAAGCGTTCAAAATCAAGGACGACCGCGATACCAGAGAGAGCATTTCCGGCAAGGTGCTTGCCCAGGAGGTGTGGATCAAAGACGAGGCTGCGGAACAGAAAAACGCCAAAAACGCGGATGAACATGCCGGTATGAAGAAGCTCTACCGGGCCGGTGAAAAACTCCATCCCCACAATATAGATGAACTCTTGGCCAATGACGTTAAATCCATTGTGATTATCAACTTTGAAGCGGAAGGCTCCCTTAATTCGCCAATGCTCCTCAACTGTTTTGAGCGGGAAGAGATCAAGTTTGTCAAGGAAGACCAGGGCCGGGACGAGCCTTCCAAGGATGACGCCCTGATCAACGTATACTCGGTGTTGATGCCCGGAGAATCGGTTACGGTGGACGCCGCAGAGAAAGACCTTTTGGGCATGTTCTTTACCAGCCGCCGCTACGATTTGGGCAGGGTTGGCCGGTATAAACTCAACAAGAAATTCGATTTTAAACCCGCTCTTGAAGAATATACCCTGACCAAACAGGATATTATCGCCACCATGAAATTTCTTATTAAGGTCTATGTTGGCGATGAAAACTTTGATGATATTGATCACCTGGGTAACCGGCGGGTGCGTTCTGTTGGTGAACTTATGGCCAACGCCATGAAGACCGCGTTTAGCCGTATGGAGCGGATCGCCAAGGAACGGATGAGTCTAAAAGAGACCGACACGATTAAGCCCCAGGATTTGGTTTCCATAAAGCCGGTGGTGGCGGCAATAAAAGAATTTTTTGGCTCCAGCCAGCTTTCCCAGTTTATGGATCAGGTAAACCCGCTTGCGGAACTGACCCACAAGCGCAGGCTGAACGCCCTTGGCCCCGGCGGGCTTTCCCGCGACCGGGCCGGTTTTGAGGTCCGTGACGTGCATTACACCCATTACGGCAGAATGTGCCCCATTGAAACGCCGGAAGGCCCGAATATTGGCCTTATCGTTTCTCTGGCGAATTACACCAGGGTAAACGAGTACGGCTTTTTGGAGACTCCTTACCGCAAGGTAAACCGGGGCGTTGCCACAAGGGAAATTGAATACCTTTCCGCGATGGATGAGGATCGTTACTACATTGCCCAGGCTTCGGCAAAGCTGAACAACAACGGCTCTTTTGCCGACAACCAAATTTCCTGCCGCCGCCAGGGCGATTATACCACCCGTACCCCCGAAGATATTCAGTACATGGACGTATCGCCCAAACAGATTATTTCGGTATCCGCTTCGCTTATTCCCTTTCTGGAGCACGACGACGCCAACCGGGCGCTTATGGGTTCCAACATGCAGCGCCAGGCAGTTCCCCTGGTGTTCCCCGAAGCGCCGCGTGTCGGCACGGGCATGGAAGGAAAATGCGCCTACGATTCGGGCGTACTTGCCAAGGCCCGCAGAAACGGTACGGTGATCCGGGTTACCTCACACGAGATTGTGATAAAGCCGGACAAGACCGCGGTGGCAAAACCTTCCGCGCAGGCAACAATCGATGAAAACGGCAACGATCTGTACCGGCTGGTCAAGTTTCAGCGGACCAATCAGGACACCTGCTACAATCAGCGGCCTATTGTAAAACTGGGCGAAAAAATTACCGCCGGGCAGGTAATCGCAGACGGCCCGGCAACCCAGAACGGGGAACTTGCCCTGGGCCGTAATATCCTGGTGGGCTTTATGCCCTGGAACGGTTATAACTACGAAGATTCGATACTTATCTCCCAGCGGGTAGTAAAGGACGATATGTTCACCTCGATTCATATCAAGGAATTTATTACCGAAGTGCGGGAGACCAAACTGGGCCCGGAAAAGATCACCGATGAAATTCCCAATACATCCGAGAAGAGCCTTGACAATCTGGACGGCGAGGGGATTATCCGCGTGGGCGCAAAGGTCCGCGCCGGTGATATTCTTGTTGGGAAAGTTACCCCCAAAAGCGAGACCGAGACTACGCCGGAATTCAAGCTGCTCAATTCGATTTTTGGCGAAAAGGCCAAGGAGGTACGGGATACTTCCCTTAAGGTGCCGCACGGTATCGAAGGGACAATTATTGACATTCAGCGGCTCAAGCGAACCGAAGGCGATGATCTGAGCCCCGGCGTTGACGAAGTGGTAAAGGTGCTCATTGCAACCAAACGTAAACTGCGGGAAGGCGATAAAATGGCGGGCCGTCATGGCAACAAAGGCGTTGTGGCGCGGATTCTTCCCGAAGAAGATATGCCCTACATGGAAGACGGCACCCCGCTGGATATTTGCCTTACCCCGCTGGGCGTTCCTTCCCGTATGAATATTGGCCAGCTTCTGGAAACGGAACTTGGCTGGGCCGGTTCCACGTTGAACGAGTGGTATTCCACGCCGGTGTTCCAGTCGCCGTCCACTGAACAAATCGAAGAAAAACTCAAGGAAGCCAGCCTGCCGGTAACCAGTAAAACCATTTTGCGGGACGGCAGAACCGGCGAGGCTTTTGTAAACCCGATTTTCTGCGGGGTGATCTACTTCCTTAAACTCCATCACCTGGTAGACGACAAGATGCACGCCCGCTCTACCGGCCCCTATTCGCTGGTAACGCAGCAGCCCCTGGGCGGCAAGGCCCAGTTTGGCGGACAACGGTTAGGTGAAATGGAAGTCTGGGCGCTGGAAGCCTACGGCGCGGCCCATACATTGCAGGAGCTTTTAACAATCAAGTCGGATGATATGACGGGCCGTTCCAAAATTTACGAAGCCATTGTAAAGGGCGAACCTTCCACCACTGCGGGTATTCCTGAATCCTTTAACGTACTGGTACAGGAACTGCGGGGCCTGGCCCTGGACCTTACCATCTTCGATATAAAAGACAAACAAATACCCCTTACCGAAAAGGATGAGGAGCTGATAACCAAGAGCGGGAGTAATTTTTAATTAATGAGGAAATTGCAAAACTTTCGTTTTGCAATTTTAATCGTTTAAAACCGCAGTTGCACAGCCCGTAGGGCGAGAAACTGCAAGAGCCAGTGCAAAACCAACCGGGTTTTGCAATTGGCTCCAATGTTAACCGTAAGAGCCTGTTCAAAATCTGGAATTTTGGCGTTGCAAGCGCCAAAATTCTACCTTGCAGGCTCTAAGGGCGTATAAGGCGCGGGAAGAACATACGGTGTATTTTTCTTTCCTTTGTGCGCCTTTGCGGTTCAATTCTTGCGTACGTGTTATATGAGGAGAGCGCGATGCGGGACATACAGGATTTTGATTCGATAAATATTCAGTTGGCTTCCCCAGGAAAAATTCGTGACTGGTCTTACGGTGAAGTCAAAAAACCGGAGACCATCAACTACCGGACTTTGCGTCCCGAAAAGGACGGTCTTTTCTGCGAGCGGATTTTTGGAACCACCAAGGAGTGGGAGTGCTACTGCGGTAAATTTAAATCGATCCGCTACAAGGGCGTAATCTGCGACCGCTGCGGCGTTGAGGTAACGCATTTCAAGGTACGCCGGGAGCGCATGGGGCATATTGAACTTGCCGCTCCGGTTTCCCATATCTGGTATTACCGTTCCGTTCCCAGCCGCATGGGGCTGTTACTCGACATGCCCCTGACCGCGCTGCGCTCGGTGCTGTACTACGAAAAATACGTGGTAATCGATCCCAGCGATACCGATCTAAAAAAGAGCCAACTTCTTTCCGAAGAGGAGTATTACGACGCCCAGGAACGTTACGGCGGCGGCTTTACCGCCGGCATGGGAGCGGAGGCTGTCCGAACCCTGCTGGAGAATCTTAACCTGGATCAAATGGCCGCCGAACTGCGGGTCAAGATGATCGAAAAAGGCGCAAAGAGCGACAAACGGCTTCTGAAACGTATTGAAATTATCGAGGCATTCCGTAATTCAAAAAACAAGCCGGAATGGATGATCCTTGACGTGGTTCCGGTAATTCCGCCGGAACTCCGTCCTATGGTGCAGCTTGACGGCGGGCGCTTTGCCACCAGCGACCTCAACGACCTGTACCGCCGGGTGATCAACCGGAACAACCGCCTTAAGCGGCTGCAGACACTCAACGCGCCCGACATCATTATCCGTAACGAAAAGCGGATGCTGCAGGAAGCGGTGGACGCCCTTTTCGATAATTCCAAGAAAAAGAAAGTGGTAAAGGGTTCTTCCAACCGGCCCCTTAAATCGATCAGCGACATGCTCAAGGGCAAGCAGGGGCGGTTCCGGCAGAACCTTTTGGGCAAGCGGGTTGACTATTCGGGCCGCAGCGTTATCACGGTGGGGCCGGATCTAAAAATGTGGCAGTGCGGCCTCCCCACCAAAATGGCGCTGGA
>JAITHQ010000011.1 GCA_031279925.1 Treponema sp.
TCGGGCTTTCACATGGATTTTTTGCTGGATCACCGGGAAAGCGGCTACCAGAGCCTGGTGCGGGATTATCAAACAGACAGCGCGGGCCGCATAATTGCGAATAACAGCTACTTTAAAAAAGAAGGCGGCAACAATATCCGCCGTTTCCTTGATCAGTACCTGCCCTGGTACGAGGCCGTTAAAAACGACGGCTTTATCAGCCTGATCACCGGCAACCATGACACGCCCCGCATCAGTTACGGCCTTTCGCCACGGGAGCTTGCCCTTGCTTATGGCGTGTTTTTTACCATGCCTGGCGTTCCCTTTTTGTATTACGGTGACGAAATTGGAATGCGTTACCTGGCGGGCCTTCCCACCAAAGAAGGCGGCTACACCCGCACCGGTTCCCGAACGCCCATGCAGTGGAAGGCCGGCAAAAACAGGGGCTTTTCCGCGGCCCAGCCGGAACAGCTTTACCTGCCCGTCGATTCCGATTCTGCCGCGCCCACTGTTGAAGCGCAGGAAAAAGATTCTACATCGCTGCTCAATACCGTTAAAGCCCTGCTCCGGCTGCGCCATGCCGAAACGGATTTACATTCCCGCCCGAATCTTGAGATACTCCACGCCCCTGCGAATTCGAGCGACCGTTCCTTTATCTACCGCCGTGGTTCCTGCATAGTTGGGGTAAACCCTGGCGCACAGACGGCGAATGTTCCGCTTACGGTAAATGGCTCAGCAGGGCCGCTTTACACCATTGGAGGCTGCGCCATTGAAAACGGCTCCTGCCGGCTTGAAGGGCAGAGTTTTGGAGTGTGGAAAATGTAATCCGCCATGCTCTCCATGCTGGAAAGCGCGGCTCCCGCGACACAGGGAATAAAATACTCAGGCTCAAAGCGTGAATTATTGTCCCATATACTTTTACTCTCGGAACAGGCGGCTGGAAATTCGCCTAACGCTGTGGTGTTTGACGGATTTTCAGGCTCTACACGGGTCAGCCAGGCGTATGCAAAAAGCGGCTATACCGTATATGCCAATGACATTGCGCCCTATTCAAAAATTTTCAACACGGCTTTTTTGCTGAATACCAAAGACCCGCAGAGCTACCAGAGCCTGATTGATCACCTGAATTCGCTTGCCCCGGCTGACGGCTGGTTTACCGAACATTACGGGGGAGACGCTTCGGAAAAAATATCGCATAACGGTGACGGATTGAAAAAACCCTGGCAAAAGAAAAACACCCGCAGGCTGGACGCCATTCGGGAAGAAATTGACCGTTTGAATCTTGATGAAATTACCAAATCCGTTGCCCTTGCCAGCCTGATACTTGCGCTGGATCAGGTTGACAGCACCCTTGGGCATTTTGCTTCCTACCTGAACAAGTGGTCTCCCAGATCGTATAACGATTTGCGGCTAAAGGTTCCCGATCTGTGGATAAACGAAAAGCAAAATGTGGTAATAAACCGCGATGTATTTGAAGCGCTCAAAATGCTGCCGCCTGCCGTGGATATTGCCTATTTTGACCCGCCCTATGGCTCAAATAACGAAAAAATGCCGCCTTCCAGGGTTCGTTATGCGTCATACTATCATATATGGACAACAATCTGCCGTAACGACAGGCCGGATTTATTTGGAAAGGCAAAGCGAAGGGCCGATTCTTCCGACCTTGTGGCCGGTTCGGTTTTTGAAGAATTCAGAAAAGGCCCTTCCGGCAAATTCCTGGCTATCGGGGCGATTGAGCGCCTGATTGGGGAAACCAAAGCGAATTATATTATTCTCTCGTACAGTTCAGGCGGCAGGGCAAGGGCAAACGACTTGAACGATGTGTTGAACGCCTACGGAAACATTATGGCAATAAGGAAAATTGATTATAAAAAAAATGTGATGTCGGCAATGAAATGGACAAATGACTGGACAAAAGAAACCAACGAAAAAAATTATGAGTATTTATTTTTGATGCAGAAAAAATGAATTGCACTTACGTAAATATTCGTTGGACTTGTTCGAAACTTTTCCGGCTGCGGGCCGGGCCCCGCCGGAACATGCGTAATCTTTCCGTTGCTGCCCCAGTCTATATAGTGTCTGCCCATAAAGCCGTTTACTTTATGAACAGACTGGCGAGCGTTTTTGTGTTTATATGCGTAATGCCGTCTGCTCCGTGACGATTTTCTTGTTTTACTTGCCGGCTTTTCTGCGCTTATCTGTTTTGCATACTATTTGACAGTTTGCGGAGTTGGTTTCACTCTGGAATGCCAGGTCTATGTTATCGCCTTCGATTTCTTCAAATTCAAAATGTTTTATATATAGAACACATCCCTTCTGCTTTTTTCCGATTGGGATTGTTGAGGATATGAGTGGTACCGTCTTTCGTGAAGAGGGAAGCGGCATTGGGGCAGGGTGGTACAATAAAAGGTAGTTATGCGACATTTTCCCTAAGATTTTTTTGAAATATTGTAAGAAACTGTTGACAAGAGATATTCGGCTGGTTATTGTGTATATAATAAAAGGAGTATCTTATGAAAATTATATACTTTGTTCTTATTTTTACAGCCTTAACTGGGGTATCGGCTTATTGTGGAGGTCGTATGGAATTGGTCAATGAACAGGAAATCAGGCTGGATAATATCAACAGCATCGAAATCGTTTATCATTCTGAAGAAGTCGCCCTTTT
>JAITHQ010000113.1 GCA_031279925.1 Treponema sp.
TGGTAGGTGGGATCCACCGCGGCCAGCGCGGAGATATACACGATGGCCCCATAGCCGGTACTCTGCCAGATTCCAGACCACACGTAGACATGGGGAAACAGGGCCGGGGAACCCATGAAGTTGATTTCCGGCAGTCCCAGGGCCTGGAGCAGCAGGTTGAACCCGCCGGTTCTCATGCCCAGCACCTGGGTAACCAGGCCCACCAGAAGCACTGCGGACAGGAAATAGGGGGCAAAGGTGATGGTCTGGACGGCTTTTTTGAAATACCGGCGCAGGCTGTGGTTTACCGCTATGGCCAGTATGAGGGGAAAGGGAAAACCCGCCGCAAGGCCGTAGACACTCAAGACCAGGGTATTTCTGATAACCGCGGTAAAGTTTGGGGACATAAAAAAACGCCGGAAATTATAGAGGCCCACAAAGGGACTGCCCCAAACCCCCAGGCGGGGCTGAAACCGCTTAAAGGCCATGATAATGCCGTAGATGGGGATGTAGTTAAAGATAAACACATACACCACCGGGATAAGCAGCAGCAGGTAGAGCTCCCGGCTGTTCCATCTTTTGCGCCAGACCCTTGTAGTTTTTTCCATATATTCTGTCCCTCTCACACTTTATTAGCAATGTTAACAAAGTACCGCCACCGCATCTTCCTTCTCATCGTAATAGCAGGCTACTTAGTTACATTTATTAACTAAGAAAGAGTATATCTGTTCTTTTCCGTGCTGTCAAGAAAAATTTGGAAGAAATTCAAACCCTGGCCTACAGTTTTCTCCAATTATGGGGCGGGAATTACACCGGCAGCTCCTGATTCCACCAGAGGTTGTTTGCCAGTACCCGGCATGCGCCGTTGGCGGTGCTGAGATCCCCCCAAACGCCGGGACTGATTATCAGGGCCCGTCCAGCCTGGCGCATCCGGTGCTTTTCTATGCTTCCGTTGATTTTGGCAAAGAAGGCGGGGCCGTTTTTCATAAGACCGCCGCAGAGTACCAGCCGGTCAGGGTCCAGCACGTTGATTGCTGTGGCAAGCCCAATGCCGATGTATTCGGCGGCGCTGTCGATGATCTTGAGCGCTGCCCTGTCCCCGGCTTCGGCGGCCTGGAATACCATTTTCGCGTCCACCCGGTCTGGAACGCCGCCGGAAAGCGCAAACAAGGGGGAAGCCTTCAAAGCGGACAGCGCCTTGCCCTGAGCGGCAATGGCGGCCCCGGAAGCAACCGCCTCCAGACAGCCGGCGTTGCCGCAATGACAGAGGGGGCCCCCAGGCATGACGGTAATGTGTCCAATCTCCCCGCTGGTTCCGCTGGCCCCGGTGTAAAGCTGCTCCCCCATAACCAGAGCCGCGCCGATGCCGTAGCCCAGGTTCACCACAAAGGTAGTGTGGGTATGGCTCTCGCCGGGGATGTAGCTCTCGTTAACCGCCAATGCCCGGTTGGCGTTTTCCACGGTGATAGGGAAAGGTATCTTCTCCCCCAGCCACGCCTTAAGGGGGATGTTATTCCAGCCGAAGTCCGGCGAAAAGAGCACGTTTCCTGTGCCCGGTTCTATCAGCCCCGGCATGGCAATCTCTGCCCCCAGGATGCGATCCACCGTGGTTTTGAGGGAATCCGCCAGTTGCAGCACTATCCTTCCAAGGCGGTCCACAAATTCCCGTTCCCGGGACGGATCGCCGGTGGACTCCTGGATATAGGCGACCTGTTGGGATATTGCGTTGGCTGCTACGGCCCTGATGGTTGTCCGGCCAATGTCAACGCCGATGTAGTAGAACCGGTCCGGTATGATCTCCAGCATCTCCGGCGGCTTCCCCCCGGAGGACTCCCCCTTACCGATGGAACGGATCACCTGCTTTTGCAGCAGGTCCTCGGTAATGAGCATCACCGTGGGGATGCTGAGGCTGATGCGTTTGGCAATGGCCGCCCGGTTAATGGGGCCTTCCCGGATTAAACAGCGGATTACGTTGTACTTGTTAGTCTGGGCAACCTGAAAAGCGTCCATTTTTTTATATTGCTGCATAGTATCTCCGGGAGGTTTCTTTTCCAGCCCCGCGTTTGACGAAGGGGTTATTCAGAGCGGCACAGAGGAACTCCGGCCGCCGGGAATCTCCGGGGCAGTGTTGGGAAAGCAAAATATACATTGATTGTCCTTGGGCGGTTTTCATACAATAATAATGGGCCGCTCTAAGAGCCTGTTCACGGCTGCCTCAAAGACTATACCTCGTTTCCGATAAAATGATAAGGGCCGTCAATTCACTTGCCAGCGGTCAAGCGCTGTTTTGGCGTCGTTCACCAGCGCCTGCATTGCGCCGGCCAACGCAGGCGCCGTCCTCGTCCGTATCAGACACTGTTATATTTGAAAGTCCGCCGCTATCTTTATATACAGCCGGCCAGCGCTTCCCGGCTCGTTCAAGGCGGACGCCTGCCGCCTATCGCAAACATAACATTAGCCGTAATATCCGTTCCTTGGAGCGTAAACGGATTTTCTTCAATATAGAACTGCCACGTATACTGTTTGTGTTTTATTTTCAATCCTGCTAAAAAATTGGTCTGCGGCAATGAATACCGCTGGAGTGTGCTTGATAGAGGACTTGTCTTTATGTTCATCTGTACTAAAAATGATAACAATTCTGACAGACTGAATTCCAAGCCAGCCAAACCGTTAAACATGACATACGACCTGCCGTTCAAGGGAACGACAATTCCGGCCTGGCCGTAAACAGTCAGCCGCCATAAAAGCCGGATATCGCTCAGGAATTCCAGCCCTATATCAGGGTAATTTGAACCGCTTAATGTTTCAAGCCTTCCTGCCGGTATTTTTACCGCGCCCATACCTGCCAGTGAAATTTTTTTGTTTTCAAAAAAAGTCCATTTGCCCCATAGATCAATATCACCAAAGGCAACCGCTGGTTTGTCAAGAAACAAGCGTATGCCGTTGTTGTTTGGAATATTAATATACAATTGATTTTGTAAATAATATTCACGGGCAGCATTTGGCAGTCTCAAAAAACCATGAAACTGTTCGATTACAGAATCCAGAAATCCTTCATAATATGATATTAAGCGTATATCAGCGCCGGTTTGCAGTTTTGCCAAAGGGTTAAACGACAGTCCCAGTTCCCCAACAAAACTTTCGCTGTCTCGTACCACATTTGCTTTATCATACTGCCTTATGATATTACCGTCCCGGTCATAAGACACAGAAGACCTTCCTTTATAATGCACATCCTGGCTGTAATAAAACGATACATGACAGTTCCATTCAAACTGCTCCGCTGATTTTGCCGTCAAAGCCGGAAAACTATAATGGATTAAAAACGGGATAAACATATTCCTGCCATAAAGAGGCCCTTTTGAATAGTCCGTCCGTCCGCCCTTATGCTCTTCCCCCCGGATACTCTGCGCATGAATAGATAACAAGAGTAACCAGACCAGACCCAAAGACACCCGCTCTCTCATGCTTCCATTCTACTACAATGTCCGGGCTGTGGCAAACGG
>JAITHQ010000078.1 GCA_031279925.1 Treponema sp.
ATAATACAGAAAAAATCTCTGCGGGGTGGGGGTGGCGGTAGGCTAAAAACGTCTGGAATTCCCCGCCAGAGCATACCATGTACTAATGGCAGCCCGAAGGGCTGAACTTAGCTGGAATAAAAGCCGTCCGGTGGGATAACGATACCTTAAAAGCGCATAATTCGCTTATCGGTCACAGATGTGACAGCAAGATAGAGCCGGGCGGGGTATGCGTAGGCGGATTCCACAGGGTTTTTAGCCTGCCGCTGCCCCCACCCCGCAGGGTTTATAGCGAACTATTTTTTGTGGGTCAAGTTTAGCCTGAAGGGACGGGGTATGTTGTTTTGGTAAGGTATATGTCTCAGGGTCTATACCCTTTATAACGCCCTGAAGGGCGGGGTATGGACCCTTCGCATAACAATCAAATTTGATGAAAATACTTTTAGATACGAAAAAGGTTCGGATATAGGATTTTATATTGATAACCCTCCTAAAAGCAATTCATTAATTCTGGTCCCTGCTCCAACAGATGGGAAACATAAATAGACTTGCTCTCTAACCACTCTAAATACGCAATTCAAAGTTAATAATACCGCAAACGAGAGACATGCTTAACAAATGCCTCCTGCAATGATTGCGGTATGGGTATGCCATGCTCTTAAATGTTTTTATCCTGGCATTGACATGCTCAATAACCGCTCGATCCCGCGCAAGCCGCTTATTATGGCGAATCAAGAAAGAAGCAGTCAACTACCACCGCCAAAGGCGGCGGCTTGAATGGCGGCCTCTAAAAGAGGCATGTCATATCCGTACCGGGGACATTACCACAACCGGCATTCTCTGAGAATGACTTTAATTTGCGGTAACATTAACTTTGACAGGCGGGTTTAGATGGTTATTAAACAAGGCTATTGGTTATCCTTGCGCCAAAAATATTCTCTGGGTCAAGTTTAGTAGAGAGCGGACGGGGTATGGTTGTTTTGGTACAAGGCTTCAGGCTGCATACTCTTTTTAACGCCCAGGGTCTCCCCCGCGCAGACGGGTTCCTGGGTATGTACCCTCACAACGCCGCCTTAACTCAAAATAACCTTAAGTCCAAATACATCCTGAAACAGGCCGGATTTTTCTTCAAGGCCCATAAGTTCAAGGGAAAGATCGCCGGCTCCCTGGGAGTGTAATTCTACCGTTTCGGAACGGCGTTCAACGGTGATGCCCTGTATCTGCTGGGAATGGCCCCGGTCAAGAGCGTCGGCAAGGCGCAGCATCGAAGCCATTTTAAGCACCTGCATGCGATCTTCCCGCTGAAGGGTGATATACTCAATATCGGCCTCCGACGGCGGATCGCCCCGGTGATAGCGTATAACGTTGGCGATAATGTCCAGTTCGTCCCGGTGCAGGCCGAACATTTCCGAGTTTGCTACAATGTACTGGCCATGCCGGTTGTGGCCGGAGCCTTTTATAAACATGCCGATGTCATGCAGAATGGCCGCAACTTCGAGCATCATGCGCTGGCGGCGGTTCATGCCGTGTTCCTTTACCAGCGCGTCAAACAGAACCATGCACAGGCCGGCTACATACCTTGAATGAGCCTCGTCGTAATGGAACTTGCGCCCCAGGTTTACCGCGGAAGCAATTATCTGCGAAAAAAATTCTTCCTGCAGATCGGAATCTATTCCCAGGGCAAGATCGATAAGGTAGCCTTCACGGATAGTAACAAGCGGTACAAGCACCTGGGCCGCGCCGGTCTGTTCAAGAAACAGTTTAAGCACCAGAATGCCGGGAATAAAACCTTCGGCCTCGGCGTAGGAAATATGCAGTTTCTGGACACATTCTTCGATGCTGTAATTGCGAATTTTATCGGCAAAAGCAATAAAATTTTTCCGCTCAATAACCTGGCAGTTTTCATTCAGTTCGGTTCCCGCCTGAACAGCCGCCAGTCTTGCATCGGAACCGGCAACCACAAAGGTTTTAACACGGGCCAGGTCCATTTCCGCGTTAAGCTGCCCGGTCGTGTTGCGGATAGTTTCGCTCAGGAATCGTTCATGGAACATTCCGGGGCCCAATCCTGCCCGCGCCCGCTGATCGATAATAATGGTTCCCAGTTTAATGCTGTGGGCGGCTACCATTTGCCCGCGCCGCAGCAGCATAATCTCTGTCGAACCGCCGCCAATTTCGATAATCATGGTATTGGCCCGCCACAGCAGGGGCAGGTCCTGCTTCAGCGCAAAACGCACCGCCAGGTACATAAGCCGGTTTTCTTCCAGGCCGTCAACAATGGAAAGCCTAAAGCCCGTTTCCTGTCGCACCCGGTCGATAAACACGTCCCTGTTACGCGCAACGCGCAGGGCGCTGGTGGCTATTACATGAACATCATCGCCGGCAATGCCCCATCCTGCCAAAAGCTCCCGAAAATTTTGCAGCACGGCGAGACATTCCAAAAGCGATTCCCTTGAAAGCCCGCCCGATGTAAAAACATCCCGGCCAAGGGCTACCGGGCGGCCCGCGCGGTCAACCTCCCGCCACTCGCCGTTTTTCTGTATTTCGGCCACAAGCAGCCGTATGCCGGTAGAGCCTATTTCCAGAACGGCAACCAGATGATTCTCCATAGCGCCTCTTTTAAAAAGGGCCAAAGCCGCAAACCGAACGGCTTTGTCTTAGAGCCTGTTCAAAATCTAGAATTTTGGCGTTCAAACGCCAAAATTCCACCTTGCAGGCTCCAAAAGAGCCCGAAAATCGGGATTTTTGCGGTCAACAGACCGCAAAATCCACAATTTGAACCGGCTCTTACAATTTGTCGATTAACATTGAACATTTGCCCGAAGGAATCGGCAGGGTCTTTTTTTTCTTTCCCAAAATGTTAATGGTAAAATAATACAGTTTTTCGCTTTCCATGTGTATCTCCCAGCCCCTGCCGCTTTTGTTCGAGAGTATCGTAATCATGTTTTTCTTGAGCGAAAGATTCTCGACACCCATGATCTCAAGATTGGGAATTATCCAGTCCACGGTTTTACGGGGAAGGGAAATAAAAAGGCCGACAATATTTTCGATGGTAAGGCAAATCGTAGAAAGCGCGTCATAGGAAAGGTACTGTGCGCGGGGGAATTCCGCCTTGCCGTGCCATCTGGCCGGGCCTTCTTTGGTGGGCAGGTAAGCCTCCCACAGATTACCCTTTTGGTGGTTTCCGTCCGGACTCATGGAATCAAGCATAAAATACAGGTGGCGGATCGCGCACTCGCGGGCAAGGTCCCAGCGCTGGTAGCGTTCAAGCCCCTTGATAACCATAAAAGTTAAATGGGGATACACCGATCCGTGGTAACCCCGGCCATTTTCATCAAAGGCTTGCTCGGAAAGCGCGAGAGACGGAAAGGGATGCGGAGCGCCGAAAAAAGCGGGGTCTGAAAGTTTTTCGATAATTTTTTCCGCCTTTTCGTCATTGGGAATCTCGGCCAGCAGGGGCCAGTAACCGGCAATAGTCTTTACCGGAATCCGGTTTTCGTTTTTGTCGATGTCATGGTAAAAGCCGTCCCCGCTGTCCCACATCAGGGAATTGATTCTGGTTTTTAGGGAAAAATACTGCTTTTTGTACTGAAAACTTGAATCCTTGTCATTCAGAATATCGGCCATTGCGGACATGTACAGCATATTCACCGCCATCATGGCATTGAAATCCAGCGAATAGTATGCGTTTAAGCGGGGGGAATTACTCATCCCGGTAACGGAAAGGGGAACCCGGTACAGGCCATTGGGCTTTTTAAAAGCCGAATCGATCCATCCGGCATATTTATGCAGTATGGAAAGCACGTCCTTAACCCGCTTCTTGTTGGCGGATTTATGGTAGATATTGTATTCCGCCCAGGCGAACAGGGGTATACCCAGCCCTTCGGGATTATCCCGATCCACTGACGGCGCGCCGGTTATGGTATTGTAGGCGCAGCGAATGGCCCCATTGGGCTCCTGGCGGCTGTAAAACAGGTCCAGGGAAGGAGTAGCCTGATAAATCCGGTTTGAATACACCAGAAAAAAAGAAGAATAAATAGCGTCGGACTGATACACTTGATCGGAACCAGGATATGAAAAAAATTTCCCTTCAATTCCGCTGTTTTCGGCCCCGCTGTTCCAGCAATCCTGAATCCAGGCCCATGTTTTATCGTATATATCGACAAAATCCTGATCATAGAAATGTATCTTGGGAAAATCATGTTTTGTCACTCTACCCCTCAACTTTTTGCACTTAACGGTAGAACTGGGTCTTAAAAAGAAGACCCCGTATTGCCGAAAAAGTTACACAATTATATTATAGGCTCTCTCAAATATGGACAATTTTGAAAAAACCATTAAAGTGAGGCTGTTCCAAAATGTCAGATTTTGGAACAACTACCTTAAAAATTCACTATTTTGCAGGCCGCTGGCCCCAAAAACCGCAAGTCGCGCTGATTCATTCCCGTATTAAATCAACCAACCCCGCCGCAAGCAGCGGGGTACGGTTATTCTTAATAAAGAATTGCACTCAGGGGTTTAATACCTTTTTAACCGCCCTGAAGCTCCCCCGCGCAAGCGGGTTTTTGGGTATAAAACCCCTTTGGCACGAATAAATAGCGCTATTTTCCAGGGCTAATTTCACCGGGCCAGCAGTTCATACTAACGGTTTTGAAATTGGCTCTTTCAGCTTTGAATTATATATCAAAACGGTTTAAATTTCCATGTTTTTTTTCAATAATTTTCAATATTTATAATTTCCATATTTCCTGCAAAAGGGCTTGACACGCTACATATAGCGCCCTATTATCAAACTGGCACTATATAGCGAGTATGTTTAAACCGATGATATAAAGGCTGCCAAAAATTTTTTGGGCCTTTAAAAACATCTCAAAACCGTAAAAGAGAGGAATAAAATGCCAACCAGAATTCGCAAACGCGACGGGCGGGAAGCGCCGTTCAACATTGAAAAAATCACCAACGCCATTTTCAAGGCGGGCATGGCCGCCGGGGAAATAGACTGGGAACAGTCAAT
>JAITHQ010000251.1 GCA_031279925.1 Treponema sp.
GCAATAACCGTAATACGGGAGCCGCCTATTTTTACATTCCCCACCGTAACAATCGTATCGGCGGCGCGGGTTTCCCGCGAGGCAAGCTCGTAGGGCCTGGACGTTTCCGCCACCCGTTCCACACCGGGGAGCAGCGCCAGTTCGCGCACATCCAGCGCGCCCTTGCCGGACGCGCCAAAAACAGCGTCATCGCCAAAAGTCTGGTCGCGGACAGAAAAGCCCCGGTCTTTAAGATAGATACGAACCATTTCTTTATCATGGGCGGAAATGCCCCTGGACAACACAACAATCACGGGAACCCCCGAACATAAATTAGTATGAGTAATTGTAAAACTGAAGTTTTGCAATTGCCTCTTAATGCAGCCGGGCAATATAAGGCATATATTTTTTGTCCGACTCGGCAATATGATGCAAAACCCAGTTCATTAGATACTTTACAAAACCCGCCGGATCAGGATTGTCTTCTTTCTCGAATACCTGCACCTGCCTGGTAACAGCGTCAACAAAATTTTCATGCTGTTGTTTGTGGATATGAAAATCAGGGTAACTTGCCTTCTGCATAATATCTTCCTCAGTGGAAAAGTGGGTTTTGACATAATGCAGCGCCCCCTGAATAGTTTTCATAAAAAACACCTTGGCCATCAAGCCGCCCATTTGACAACCGGCGTAAAACTCATTGGTCATGCTAACCAGTTCTTTGTGCTGTGCATCGATTTTTTCGTTTCCCACCAGAAATTCATCGTTCCATGCTACCAATTCATTTGCCATATTCACCTCCTAAAAAATTCGCGGTAGTAAAGGCCGAAAACCGCAGCTTTTTGCAGTATAAGGATTTACGCCTAAGCGGTTTTCTCCTGACGGTAAGAAGCAGTTTCAAAACTTCAGTTTTGAAACTGGTCGCCTGTAATTAAAAACCTCTTCGGCACGAATAAAACAACCAGGTTTTGAAACAGGCTTACATCATTGTAGCGTCATGGAGGGTAATATTCAATCAGAGCCTGGCAGCAGACCGTTTCCAAACCCTATGCGGAATTTGCCAACAGCGCCTAAAACACAAAGGCCAGAAAACGGGCGCTCTTGCCGCCAAGGGCCTTCATACCGTGCGGCTCGCTGGAATCGTAGTACACGCAGTCGCCCGGCCCCAGTTCCATTTCATGGGCGCCAATTGCAATTAAAAGACGGCCTTCAAGCACGTAGTCAAACTCCTGCCCCGGGTGGGTGTTACGGCTGAGCGGCTTGTTTTCCGTTTCGGGACTTGCCTCTACCAGAAACGGTTCCGCTTTTTTGTGGTGAAAGTTATAGGCAAGGTTCCAGTAGGCGTACATAGGCCGGCGGCTGACCTCCGGAGCCTGCCCCGCTTTGGTACAACAGAAAGTCTTCAGTTTGGGCGTGTCCCCGCTTACCAGTTCCGAAAGGTCCACTTTAAAACGGGCGGCAATCTCCACCAATGCGCCGATTGGAAAATCCTTTTCTCCGGATTCCCATGCGTTGTATTCGGCAGGATCAAAACCCAGTTCCCCGGCCAGCGTCTCGGCGGATATTTCCTCGATTTCGCGTAACACCCGCACCCTGGCGGTAATTTCTTTTACATTCTCGTTCACCGTTTTCCCCTGTTAGTTTCTGACTTTCACTGTCCCATTTACGCAGGCTATATACACCGCCGGATGGATACGGGTAAAAAAACCATTCTCCACCACGCCGGGAATTTGATTGATCTCTTTTTCCATTGCCACAGGATCAACCGGCTCGCTAAAACGAATGTCCAGCAGCAGATTGCCGTGCTCGGTGATAACCGGCCCGGCCTTGCGCAGCGCCTCCCGCAGCGACACCGTCGCGCCCAGCTTTTCAAGCGCCCTGGCAGCCGTTACGCGGGCCTCGCTGACAACCTCTACCGGAACGGGGAAACCGGTCCCCAAATGCTCCTTTGTTTTCGATTCATCTACCGTTATGGCGTAGGCCGCCGATGCGTATGCCGCTATCTTTTCAATTAACAATGCGCCGCCTCCGCCTTTTATCGCATTATTATAAGGATCAACCTCATCTGCCCCGTCAATAGTAAGATCAAGACCGCCGGACAGCTCCCGTGAGTTAAGGGGGTACATGGGAATCCCCAGTTTTTCACATGCAATCTCGGACTGAAAACTGGTGGGAAAGGCGCGGATGTTCTTCAACAGCCCCTGGGCCAAAAGCTCTCCAATCCTGTAAATTGCATGAATGGCTGTGGAGCCGGTTCCAAGGCCCAGCTTCATGCCGCTTTTTACCAGCGCGTCAACCGCAGCGCGGCCCGCCGCCTCCTTCATTTTAAGCGCACTATCAGTACTGGTATTCTGTTCCATATTTAAACCTCTTTCCAAATTGAATCGAACAAAAGCAAAGTTTCATATCAGGTCCTGTTGAATTGTAAACGGGATAAAAGCTGAGAAGGAAAATCCCTTCCCATAAACTGGGCGTACTGATACTGCGCCTGGCGGATAAGCATATCGTAACCGTTAATAACCCTGCAGCCGGCATCGGCGGCCCGTTTAAGAAAAGGCGTCACCTCAGGCTGGTATACCAAGTCCATTACTTCTTCGCCGCCTGAGAACGAGTATGTTTCCAGCGGATCAGCGGCCTCACTTCCCTCCATACCTGCCGTGGTGGTCTGGATTATTATATCGGAGTACTTCTCCATCATTTCAATTCCCTGGTTGTCAATCCCTCCCCAGGCGAAACGGTAGGGAGAGGCAAGGTCTTTGGCTTTATGTATTGTACGGTTCAGAATAAGGGCGCTGCCGCCCAGCCGGTGTATCTCCGAGACGACCGCTCTTGCAGCGCCGCCCGCCCCGATAACGGTAATCCGCTGCCGCCGTAAATTGGTTCTGCCTATGAATTCCAAAAGGGAATCAGAAAAACCACTGGTATCGGTGTTGGTTCCCAGCCAGCCCTGCGGACAACGGCACACGGTGTTGCAAGCCCCAATGGAACGCACTCCGGGGGACGCCTCGTCCAGAAAGGGAATTATCGCCTCTTTGAACGGAACCGTTACCGAAAGGCCGGACAGGTTAAGTTCACGGGCAAGTTCCATAAAGTCACTGATAGAATCCGCCGGAAAGGGAATGTACACCGCGTCAATATCCTCAAGCCCAAAAACCGTATTAAAAAAATAGGGGCTTTTCGTGGCCTTGAGGGGCTTACCCACTACGCCGTACACTTTTGTATTTTTGGTGATCGTGCGAAAACGGTACAGTTCCGCAAGTTCCTGTATATCCAACTGACCGGCGGCTGCCACCGGAACGCCCAATTCGGCGGGAGCGCCGGCATAGCTCATATACGAGTCGAAACACTCGGCGAGAATCCTAGTAAAAACGCCGTAATGCCCCATGCAGATAAGAATCTTTTGCAGGCCAGGACATTCCTGCCCCGCCCGCAGCAGGCGAAGCACATCGGCAGTGGACTGCGCCATTACCGAAATTTTGATAAGCTCATCCCCCGCATGGTTCATGGAGCGAATCTTTGCGGGTATGTCTTCGCCAAGGCCCTGCATATTATGGTAAGAACGGATAATTCTTGTTCCAAAAGTACGGGCGGCCTCTTCAAGGCTGGGGACATTAAGGTCTTCCTCGATGTCCACGCAGGCAAAATTCCGCCGCCGGTCGGCCTCGGCAAAGGCAAGCCCCCGCGCAAGCAGATTGATCCGCATTCCCTCGCCGCCAGAAAATTTCCCGCCGTCTATATCCCTGCGTATAGTCAGAATAACCGGAAGCCCAGCCATTTCCGGAAAACGCCGGATAAGGAACCGTTCATCGGGATCAAGGCAATCAACTCGAAGTTCCGCCATATCAGCGTATTTCCGGTACTTCTCGATAATTTCCATATCCCGTTCAAGGGTGTTTGCCGTTAGACAGAGACAAATTTTTGCCATGAACTCTCCATCTTTAAAATACCGAAAATTGCCCCGCAAGACAAGCGCTTGGAAGCGCTTAGAAGGCAGCAATTCAAAGTATCAAAATTAATGGTAAGCTGGAGGGATGGGCGGGGGAATTATTCAAGAAACGGAGAACCAATTTTGAGCAGGTGTGCCGGCAAATACCGGATACCCGGCGGCCG